>NZ_FKLB01000069.1:0-79750 GCF_900067035.1 Pseudomonas sp. 1 R 17 | reverse complement strand
GGGCCAACCACCAGGGCTCGGTGATCCTGGCCTCCAATTGCTTGCGCAGCACCGCCTTGTCGATGGCGACGAAGAAGTTGGCCAGGTCGCACTTCAGATAGAAGATCGGCTTCGACCAGTTTTCGCTGGCGCTGCGGATCTTTGATTCAAGGCGCTTGGCGGCATACAGCGTGCCGCGCCCTGGAATGCATGCGCAACTGTCCGCTATGAAGCTGGCGTAGAAGCGCGGGGCCACATGGTTGTACATGAGGTGGTGGACGACGCGGTCCCGAAAGGCTGCAGCCCAAACTTCTCGGGCTTTCGGCCGGGTGACCACGAAACAAATGGATCGGCCTGGCCGGTAGGTGCCGGCAATCAGGTCGTCGTGCAGTTCCAGCAAGTTGATCTCCATGTCCTTCTCGAACAGCCGCGCACTTGCGGAGTTCCGCTTGTTGCGTCGGCAGTCGTAGTAAGCCTGGACGAGATGCTCGAACTGGAAGGGAGCAACACTTAAATCTGCGGACAGGGCGCGCGAGCCGCTCGTTGTTCTTGTCGTTGTTGTTGAGCCAGCCATCTTCAAAGTCCATGTTGTAGGCGTTGTTGGCGGAGCGCTGCGACCTGTCGAGCTATCTACATCGCCAAACCGAAGGCAGTGCCGATCAGCTTGGAAACTGCGCGAGACCTACGCGGACGCTTTAGACCGGCGGTTTCTATTGTGCGCATGGCGGTGACCCAGAGGTCAGCGGCTCGACCAGATTTGGCGCACAGGCAAGAGGGCCTTAACCCTCAAGCAGCGGGCGCGGTTGCGGACTTCTTCCAGGCATTTGCCTGCCGGCCTACAGAGGCCGTCATCTTCATTGCTTTGGCGTGCTGCCCCTTGCTGATCAACCCTCGATTGGTGAGGGCTCGCAGCAAGTAGTTGAGCATCCAGATGCTTTCCAGCAGCAGGTTGATCTGTGGCAGTTTGTCCCGGGTCATGTTGGCCCGGCCGATCAGCACCAGGACCTGCAAGCATTCATCCCGGATCTTTGCCCCGACAACCTGTTTCAGGTCGCGGGGGATATTGCGCACCAGGTCAAGCGAAAGCCCGAGCAACTCCTCGGCCACCTTGTGGATTTCCAAATCCGTATGCAGTGCCATCCCTGGCCTCCTGAAAAGCAAGGGTGCTATCGCACCCATGAATGAAGAATTGAATGATTAAATAAGCTTTCTGCGGACAGGGCGCGCGAGCCGCTCGACGCTCTTGACGCCGTAGTAGAGCCAGCCATCTTCAAAGTCCATGCCGTAGGCGAGGTTGGCGGAGCGCTGCGAGCTCGTCCAGTGATAAGACTGGGTAAACACTTCCGGTACGGTGATTTCGAGGAAGGACGCCTCACGGCGCGCCATCAGGTAGAAGTCCTTGTGACCGTCGCGCTCGAAGGCTGCGCAGAACTGGGCTGCCGGGTGCGAAGTGTCGACGCCGACTAGGTCGGCAGTATTTGCCTGTCCATCCCATGGGCTGTTGGCGCCGTTCAGCTCATCGCCGTAGCCGCCCCACTCATGCGCTGCCTCGGCATCGCTGCCGGTCGGCACGATCAGGTAGTAGGGTTTGTCGCCGCCTGGGAACAGGCCGCCGTTCACGCCGCCTTCGCCGGGCCAGTACTCGCCGACGGCGGGGATGCCGTTTGCCGTAATGGTCGGCGCGGCGGCGATGGCCAGGGTTGCCAGTTTCAGCACCACCCCTTCGTCCGGGCTGCTGATAGTCAGATCACCACGGGTGTACGTGGTCAGTTCATTGGCGCGCATGAGATGCTCCTGTGAGCGAGATAAGTTGCAGGTAGCCGGCGCTTCCCGACGAGCTTCTGGTCTGAGCGCCGTCCTGGCGCACCCGGGAATCACCTGCGAAAAACGATTGAAGGAATGAATTACTGAATAGGGAGGCTGCGGACAGGGCGCGCGAGCCGCGCGCCGTCCTTGCCGGTGAGGTTGAGCCAGCCAACTTCAAAGGCCATGTAGTAGGCGTCGTGGGCGGAGCGCTGCGAACTCAGCCAGTGCCAGCGGTCCTCGCGGAGCTCCACCAGGCCATCAGCCTTGGCCGCCATCAGCAGTTGGCCCTCCAGGCAAGACGGGATGAAGCCATCCAGCTCCAGGGCTTTGATGGCGATCACGCTACCGGCCTCGGCCATTGCGCGGGTATTCGCCTCGCCGTCGCTGTAGCTGCCCGCACCTTTGATCTCGACGCCGTATTCGCCCCACGGGCCGCTGAGCTCGTCAGGCAGAAGGATCAGGGCGCGTTCAGCGCCGTTGAGCCAGTAGCGGGTGACGAACACACCGCCGGCCAGAGGTTGGCCGCGCTCAGGGAGTTCGGCGGCGAGTACTGCTTGCTGTGCTTGCTTGGTCATGAGGTTACTCCAGGTAAGCGCCGCCCTCCGGTTACCGGATGCAGCGAGTAGGGTGGGTTATGCTGGTTCGATTCCGGTCTTGCTGAATTCTTCAAGCTGTCGCGACTGCTTTTCTGTTATCTCGAAATCAGGTCGCGACATGTTCACGAAGCGGGCCGACACTTCGGCGGGTGCTGCCGCCAGATTGATCAGGAAGGTTGATACCGTTTCCTGCCATTCCTCAAAGTCGTGGCGCTGGCCCAGCACTTGAAGCGCATCATCGAGCGCTTTCGAGACAATCAGCGTTCGTTTCTCGGCGCCGATCCGGTCGAGCAGCGCCTTCTCTTTCGCGCGCTTGTCCCGCTGGATCTGCGCGTTGTCCTTGGCCATGGCCTACCTCTTCGATTTCATGTGCTGGTAAATCAAGCCATGCCTGCCGGCGGCGCTGTCGCACCTGGTTGCTGATGCGCTTCATGGGGTGTCGGCGAACTTGAAGCCGTTCTCCTGGGCAATCAGCGTCACGCGCTTGATGCGCATGCCGAGGTTCTTTGCCGCCACGCTGACTACCACGCCCTTGTCGGCTTCGGCGCGCACGGCCGGTGCCAGCTTGTCGCGCTGGGCCCGCAGGCGTTCGTGGTGGGCATTGGCGGAGATGATCGGCGTCGTCGCACCAACGCCGCTAGGGATCACCTGGATACTCTTGCCCGCCCTGTAGAACGCATCAATCTGGGCATTGAGATCGGCCATAACCGCTTGTCGCGGGTCAGGCATTGGCACGCCGATCATTGCGCACCGACCCGGAGGCGATTGGCCTTCTCTTCGAACTGAAGCGCGATGTCGTATGCGGCCTTGAAGGTTTCGCGGAAAGCGCGAGTCTTGTTGGTGCTCAGATCAATCACCCGATACATGCCGCCGCTCTCGCCGGACACCTGGAAGCGAACCTTCTTGGTGGGCATGACGCGCTCAACACGTTCGAAGAAATCAATTCTGGCTGCGTGGGTTTTGCGAAGAAGCGCACCGAGTTCATCGATGCGCTCTTGAAATGATGGATGCATGGTTGATCCTCGGTGTGGGTTGCGTTTATTCGTCAGCACCCTGACCGACTGGTTGTTGCCGGTGGGCCCAGGGGAGGGTGCTGACGAATAAAGGCGATCCGTAAAAAAGCCCGGTAGGGACCGGGCTTTTCCCTCTTTACGTAACAAGCCAGCGGGGCCATCTGGGCTGCGCTGGTATCTGTGCGTTTACATGGCTGCCAATCCTCCGTTGTTCGCTCACTGGGTTGGCAGTGGCCACCGTTCTCTAGGGTTGCTGCATGCAGGTGTCCAGCGTCTGCTGGGTTGGCGTCCGCATCCCAAAGCCCACTCTTCGAATGGGCAGAGGTGATGCTTATCGCTTTGAGTTCAAGGCCATCGAAAGCAGCCATCCAATCAGGATTAGCAGCATGATCGCCAAGGCAATCGCTAAGCCTCCCCAGAACGGCATGGTCACGTACCACCATGACCAGTCGATGTAACCGGTGAGCTTCAGTCCGACGAACATAACCCCCAGCAGACCCAATATCCCGATGCCGCTGTTGGTGCTAGAGCTCTTTTCTTTCACAGGATTTCCCCTTGCCTGCCAACAGCACCATCAGCAGCAGAGCGACCAGTACCAGGTCGCCAACCATTGATAGGATGCGGCTTGCCGAGTCGACGAAAACAATCCCGCCTGCGAGCCCGTAGGCTGCAAGCGAGCGTGCTTTGTTGCTGAGCCTGCCCAGCATGCTTACAGGTGGTCTTTCAGGTTGAGGCCCAACAGCTTGGCGCTGCGCTCCAGCGCGGTCAGTTCGGCCGGCTCGATCTCGCCGTCAGCCTCGGCCACGGTCAGCATCACGTTGAGCACGGTCAGTGCTTCGGCTGGAGAATGAGCCAGGTCGCCCAGTTCTTTCTCGGCGTTCTGGCGCAGGATGCGAGCCCCCGACTTGAAGTCGGTCTTGGCGCGGTCGATGGTGTTGGACAGCTCCGCGCCGAAGCCCTGCAGCGCCGGGTTGTTGCTGAGGATGGTTTCGATCTTCGACAGCTCGCTGTCTTCGAGCTCGCCGTCGGCGGCCGCAACGTAGATCGAGCCGTAAACCACCGCTTCCATCAGGTCACGGTTTGCCAGCTTGGCGACTGCTGCGCGGGCCTGGCCGGATTTCTTGCCGAACAATTTGCCTAACATGGTGATTCCTCTTTCGCTGGGTTGATTTCCCGTCAGGCCCTTTCGCGAAGGCCTATCGGTGAAATCCCGGTCCCGCTACTGGCGTCAGACCGGGGTTGTTGCGTCATCGGTGTTGGCCAGTTACACGCCGCTGATTGCAGGGCTGGCCGTTCGTCTTCGTGATTGGGCTTCGAGCTTCCTACTCACAGCGTCAAACAGCATCTGTTCGCCGTGGATCAAAGGTCCTTACAACATGCACGCTACAGCTCTGAATGCCCTGATTGAGTGGGGCAGGGTGCATGAGGTCCGGCGGTCCCAGCCGAAGCTATCGGGCCCGCTAATTCGATTCAGTGTCTCTCCCGTCTGCCGCTGGGATTCGCGGGGCGCATTGCTTGCCGGGTCACTCACTCAGTTCTGGCGTTTCACCATCGAGCAGCCGTACAAGGTTTTCCCTGTCGTTGGCAGGCTTTCGGGCCTGTCTGCTCGCCGGTCGCCGGTAGAGGCAATGCGGTCTGTTGTTTGTTGCGCTGGCTGTTAAAGAGCGGTGGTGCTCCGCAGCGAGGTGTGTCACTGCGATGCGCTCAATTTAGAAAACTAAACAGAAGGAGTCAATATTTATTTTAGATAACTTAACTGCGGGATCGAACTACGTCCTCGCCGAGAGTGCGATCTGAGCTATTTACGCTTATGAAAATGGTGGGGTATGATCTGGCCATTGCTGTATAGATATACAGTTAAAGGGAGCGTGAAATGGCCAAGAAGAAAAAGCAGGAAAGCCCTGATCGGGTTGTTATGAGCGGACTTGAAAGCCTCGGCCTACGAGTGTCCTCAATGATCAACCACCCCGTAGCACAGCAACAGCGATGGGTCACGATTCACCGGCTTGATACTGACGGGGACCGAGAGTGGGAGGAGGTTATGAGCCTATTGTCAGAAACAGACGGCATTGAAATGACCTTCAACGACGACGGGACCGTCACCTTAAAGTGGGAAGCATCAACTGATGATGACCCGTCGGTTCAGATACACGATGAGCTTTCCGTTGTGGAAGAAGAGCCCGCGCCTTTCTAGAGGGCGGAAAAAAGCCCACTGCGAAGTGGGCTTTCGTCATTCTGGCTCTTTACGCTTTCCGGGCATTCCAGATCAGAAGAACCTTCGCGTGGATCGTCACATCATCGATGCGCGCGGTCTGGTTTTCGTAGTGCTGGTTGTCTGAAATAAGCCGGTAATGGTCTTCGTCCAGACGCATCATGCGTTTGATGTAAAGCTCCTGATGCCAGGTGACCACATAGATTCCCTCACCGATGAATTCGGTCACTCCGCGGTCCACGATGACCAAATCCTTGTCGTTGATGGTGCCCTCCATGCTCTGGCCCCAGCCGGTGATCATCGCCAGAGCAGAAGTCGACGTATATGTAACTCCCTTTTCGCGCAGTATTTCTTCGCGCACTACCAGGTTGCGGACTGCCTCGTTGTAGTCGGCAGGAACCTGCCCGTGCCCCATCGCACCGCGCACGTCGTATTGAGGTATGAGAATTTCTTCTTTAAGTGGGCGAAGGGCCGCCATGTTGGCGGGGAGATATGACTGGTCTCCCGCGACATCACCGTCCGCCTCTGCCGCAGCGGCGAGAACCATCTCGCGCGCCTTGCTGGATAGATTCCGCCCAGCTTTAGATGCGAGCATGTGAGCCACAAGCTCAGCGCTCGACGATCCTGCTTTAGGGCCATCCAGGGCTGCTGAGTCGCCCGGACTGCCTGTCCCTTCCGAAAGCCAGTCCGGTGAGCACTCCAATGCCTTCGCCAGGGAGAGAAGATTCTTGCCCTTGGCGCCATTGGTCCCGCCGACCCAAAAGCTGACCGTAGCCTTTGATACGCCAGTCAATTTGCTGATGTCAGTAGCGGTGAGGTTCAGCTCCCTCATTCGCTTGGCCACTCGATCTTTGAATTCCATATTTAGGATTCTAAACAGTTCCCTGTTTAGATAACTTGCCTTGTGTTGTTAAGAACTCTAAACTCGGCGAAGACCCTGGAGACGAACCATGACCTACGACGAAGCCCTGAAATATTTCGGCACTGGCCGCGCTATCGGCGACGCCCTTCGCGTGACCGGTAGCCGGGTATCGCAGTGCCGTACGGCGGGAGGCTTTTCCTACCCAATGCAATGCGTGCTCGAAAAAGAGTCAGCAGGCCGACTCGTTGCCCGCCGCGAAGACGATCCGGCTCAGCCGCTTAACGACTCCGCCGCGTAATCGACGAACAAATGATCGCCCGAGCAGAGCAGAGGCGCCACGGAAACAAATTTGAGGTTTTACGAATGGAAGATTTCTTGAGGGCTTGCCACACCACCATCAAGGAAAGTGGGGCAGAAGAGTTGGCTGGGAAGATGTGCCTGGCACACGTGAGCCTGCTGCAGCGATCGAACCCGGACAACGCGGCTCATCACCTGACCATTGAGCATCTGTTCGGCATCCTGCTTCACACCGGCGATATGCGCCCGCTGAAAGCCCTTGCTGACCAGTTCGGTTTTGAGCTGGTCGCAAAAGTGGCGCCGGCGCCGAAAGCCTTGACCGCCTCGCTCATTCACGTGGGCAAAGAAGTTGCGGATTTGACGATCGCCATTCATGAAGCCTTGGACGACAACCACGTCTCCGCCACTGAGAAGTTCGAGATTTTCACTGAGATATCCCACGTGCGGGAAAGCCTTGCTCAGCTTGAAAGCTCTGTGAAGGCCGCCTGAATCGCAGGCATAAAAAAACCGCCTGGCAGGGCGGTCCTTTCAGCAACTTGTAAAGCACTGTGGGGCCATTATGAACATGACAGCTACCCCTGGCAATACCCCTACTGTTGCGACACTTTTTGCCCTTTCTGAAAAGGTGTCGCGACACACGATGTCATCGCGAGAAATCGCGGAACTGGTAGAGGCCCGCCACAACGATGTCATCGCGACAATCGAGCGGCTCTTCAGCAAAGGGCTTTTACGATCAGATCGTAAAAGTCGTCGAGAGTCGACTGGCGGCCGGCCTATCGAGGTCTACGACCTGAGCGAGCGCGATACCCACCTGGTGATCGCCGGCTACAGCGACGAGCACCGAGCTCGTGTTATCGACCGTTGGCAGGATCTGGAGTCGAAGGTTGTCGGGCAACTCCATATCCCCACCAACTTCGCCGACGCCTTGCAGCTCGCCGCCGATGTCGCCAAGCAGAACGCTTCGCTGCAGCAGGTTATCCAGCAGCAGGCTCCAAAGGTTCAAGCCTTTGAGCGTCTCGCGGGCACTCATGGCTCGATCTGCATCACCACGGCCGCCAAGCAGCTTGGTGTTGGCCCCCTGAAACTCTTCAAGTGGCTCAGCGATAACCGCTGGATCTACCGACGTGCTGCGTTCTCTGCCTGGTCTGCCTATCAGCCCCGCCTCACCGCCGGCCTGCTTGAGCACAAGCTGGTCAAGGTAGGGAAGGGCTCCGAGGAAGACCTGAAGGTGGTCGAGCAGGTCATGGTCACCCGAAAAGGCATCACCACACTCGCCGAACAACTCCAAGGAAACTCGCTGTGAGCGTTCAAGCAATGTCCTGGGCGCTCTCTCTGCCCGTGCAAACCCTAAAAGACTCAAGCGCGCGTCACGTTCTGCTGTGCCTCGCCAACTACGCCGGCTCGAACGGTACAGGTGCCTTTCCGTCCGCCTCTACCCTGGCCCAGGACACAGGGCTTTCCGAGCGCACCGTCCGTTACAAGCTCGACGACCTGGAGCAGTCTGGCTTGATCAAGAAGGGCAACCAGGCGATCGCCGCGGTTCACATCGATCGCCATGACCGCCGCCCAGTCGTTTATGACCTTCAAATATTGCGGGGTGCAAATGCTGCACCCCGTACAAAACGGGGTGCAGATGACGCAACGGGGTGCAACCCACAACAGAACGGGGTGCAGCCTGGAACAGAACGGGGTGCAGCAGCTGCACCCAATCCATCACTTAACCATCAAGGAACCGAAGAGCAGCAGCAGCGCGAGCTTGCCGAGTTGATCGCCGAGCAAGATCGTCAAGCTCTGGAGCCGCAGGATGATCGCCAACGCTTCGCCATGTTCGCCGAATTCGTGCCGCCGGAAGACGCGCTGCAAACTCAACTGAAAATCGCCGGACTGCCAGCTGACGCCATGACCGCTGAGCTGCTAGCCGGCTTCAAGGGTTTCTTCGTCGCCAAAACATCCGTTCTGGATACGGCCGCTGGCTGGTGTTTCAAGCTGGCCGGGTGGATCAAGCGAGAGCGCTCGCAGGCCGCGGGCACTGTCGGCACTGATGAAGACTCGGCCGGTGATGACTGGGCGGCGAAGGGGGTGCGACTGTGAACCGATCAAACAAACCTGTTGTGGCGAGCCAGCTGGTAGCGCGGCGTCAATCCGACCCAACCTACCAAGGCCCTGATCAATCCCCGGCCGTGGTGGCTGTCGACCCTTCAACCCAGGCAGTAATCGACGATCTGTTCCTGCGGCTGAGAGGGGCGTGCGGCGCCTGGCGTCAGTCCTGGCCGACCGAGGCTGTAATGAACGCCTCAAAGCTCGAATGGCTGGGCGAATTCATGCGCTCCGGCATTACTCGGATGGAGCAGATCGATCACGGGATGCGCGTGGTAAGCGCAAGCAAGTCGGCGTTCGTGCCAGCCCCCGGGGTCTTCGTCAGCTGGTGCTTCGCCCCTGAGGGCTTAGGATTGCCGAGCGTTGAGTCTGCTTACGCCCAAGCCCTTCGAAACTGCCACCCAGCCATGCGCGGGTGCGAAAAGTGGTATCACCCGGCCGTTTATCACGCCACTGCCGCTGCGGGCTTTCACAGCCTGTCGCTGCTGTCTCGTGAGCTTGGGATGGCGAGCTTCGAGAAGCAGTACCTGAACCAGTGCCGTCGCATTTGGCAGGGCGAGCAGCTGGAGCCCGTGCCTTTGGCGGAATTGGCTGTTGAACCGAAGATAACGCCGGAGGTGGGGCAGAAGGCCTTGGCCGAACTTCGTGCCAAGCGCGCAGGAGGTGCCCGATGAGCAGGCTCACGAATGCCGCCCGCGATCGCGACTGCCAGGTCCGGTTTCCAGGCTGCTCCTGCGAGCCATCCACCACCGTGCTGGCTCACTACCGTTTAGCCGGAACCTGTGGCATGGGCATGAAGCCAAACGACTTCCAGGCGGCCTGGGCCTGTGGCTACTGCCATGACATCGCCGACGGCCGTCTGCGTGCGCCCGGGGAACTGACCAAATACGAGATCCGCCTATTCCTCGCCGAGGGTGTAATGCGCACCCAGGACATCCTGATCAAGGAAATCAGCCTGCGCTATCCAGCTGCCGCCAAGCTTATCTACCACGTCCCGAACGGTGGGCCCCGGCACAAGCTGGTGGCGATCAAGCTGAAAGAACAGGGGGTGAAGGCCGGCGTTCCTGACCTGGTGCTGCCCATGGTCCGCGGCGGTTACTTCGGGCTGTACATCGAGTTCAAGGCGACCGCGCCGCATGACGCCGCCGTTTCCCCGGCCCAGGACGCTTACCTGCAGGCGCTGACCGATCAGGGTTACCTGGCCATCGTCTGCCGTGGGCACTTCGACGCCATTGAGGCAATCAGGGCCTACCTTCTTCAACCTCAAACCAAGGCCGCCGCATGACCCAGACAGTGACCACTTCATTCACCGATGCGGAGATCCGTCGCCAGGCCGGCAATACCGGCGTGCGCGACCTGCGAGATGCTCGATACCCGGGCGTGTACTTCCGCTTCCATCGAAACCGCGATCGCGGTACGTGGCACCTGGTGGTGGGCAAGAAGTGGGAGAAGATCGCCGGCTTCCCTGAACTGCCGGTGAAAGGACTGATCAATGCGCTACCGAAGATCCGTGAGCGCCTGGCCGCCGATCCCAAAGCATCAGCCGCGGCTGGCACCCTGCAGACCGTTGGCCAGCTGCTTGACTGGTTCACTGCCCGCCAGTCCGTTGACCGCAGCTTGTCTTCCAAGCGGCGCTCTACCAACACCTCGATCATCTCCTGCCACCTGAAGCCGCGGCTTGCCGATATCGCCGTGGAAGACGTCGACCGTTCCACCCTCGACAAGCTGGTGATGTGGCCGATGCAGGCTGAAATGTCGCTGTCCTACGTCCGGTTGATGTGGGGCGTGCTGGTGGTTGCGTTCCGCCAGGCCGAGAAGCTGCGCCTGATCACCACCAACCCCATCGCTGGGTTCAAGTTCACCGACTTCACCAAAGCCCGCATCCAGCCGAAGCCGTCTCGTCTGCGCGCCGTACAGCTCGAGGAAGTGATTGGCGAACTGGCCGCCGGCTTCGACCAGCACCCACAGGACTGCATGCTGGCCCTGATGATGCTGTGCCACGGCACCCGCGCCGGCGAGACCAGGCAAGCGCAGTGGTCCCACTTCACCCTGGGTGAGCAGGGCGAGTGGTTCATTCCCACCGAGAACACCAAGACCCGCTGCGAGCATCACTTGCCGCTGACTCACCAGGTGTGCGCGCTGCTGGAGCGGTACCGGGGCTGGCAGTCGGCCAAGGGCTACAAGGGCACCTACGTGTTCCCATCTCGCGGCCGTGGCCCGATCAGTGACAGCCAGGCCTGCGCTGTGTTCACGCGCCTAGGTAAGGGCGAGTGGACAAGCCACGACCTGCGCAAGGTTGCCCGCACCGGGTGGACTGATCTGGGCGTCGACTTCCTCATTGGCGAGATGCTGGTGAACCACACCATGACCCGCAACGTGCAGACCTATATCCACACCTCGGCCGAACTGCTCAAGCGAGAGGCCCTGAACAAGTGGCACGGCTGGTTAGACGGGAAGGGTTTCAACCTGATTCACCGCTCGACCATGACTAGAAACGGAAATTCGCACAATGACGCCGAGGCCTTGAATGGCGCGGCCTCTAGCCAAATCCAGAAACCATAAAAGGCGAGGTTTAAAAACGTGAAAAAGAGCCACGGACCGAGCCTCAAGGCCACGCCAACACCGTTGAAATGGTGCCTGATCTGCAAAGGCAAGGCGGTTACAAAGGGCGTTTTCCATGAGCTGCCCTGCACTGAATGCCACGCCTCTGGCTGGGTGTCAGCGGAGACGGGCGAGGCTTTACCAGTGGAGATACTGGTGACCCAGCTTGGGCTCATGCTGAACATCTATCAGCAACGGATCATCGCTTTTGGCAATCGACTTAATCAGCAGCCAGGCGAACAGCAGCAGTACAACGAAAACAACCGCCGCGGCGCCGGCGGCACCAACTTCACAGGGGATTGAGCCATGGCTATGTACAGAGACGTGATGGGTACCCTGGTTCGGGTGCTGGCAGCTGACAATATCGACAACAGCACCAAGCAGTCCTGGCAGAAGCTGATCGACGCCGACCTTCGTCAGGGCGGGACCGGCAGCACGTTGTCCGTGCGTGACAAGTTCGATTACGACTGCTGCCTCTATGCGCTGCTGCACCGGCAGCTTGAGCCGGCTCAGTGGGATGTGTTGGTGGCTAAGTATTCGACGCACAAGGGCAACAAGGTGAATGCTATTGGCCGCTTGGTGGCTCGGATGGTTTCTCCGGCGCCGCATCTGTTCATCTATAAGGCGCTGACGGCCTGGGCCATACCGAAGCTGAAGGGCGTTCAGGTCGGTAAGCGCTCCACCGACATGATCGTTCTTCCTGCTGAGTTCTACGACATGAACACTTGGGACTTGGAGGGATCCCCGGAGCGCACGCGCCGTAACTGGCGAGGCGGAATCCACAAGCGTTTGGAGAAACTCGAAGAGCAGGCCGTGATCCACGCGACCGAGATATTCGACAACGAGCAAATCTTTGTAGATGCCGCTTGACCAGTTGGCCGACTGGCCGTAAATTAGCCCCATCATGTCGATCTTGCGCGTTATGAGAGACGACGAATAAAGCCCAGCCCCTTGCTGGGCTTTTTGCTTTCTGAACTTTACTGAGCCTCGGCATTCGCCGGGGCTTTTTCGTTTTCGGCTCCACCACACCCGTTGCTATGGCCGGGAGTGCTGATGGGGCCGGATTTATCAATCTCCCCGAGAGGGAGGAAATCCGGATGCCACCCATGCCAGACAAGCCAGACACGTGGGCCCAAATCTGGCTGGCCCTCTCGAACCCGCTATGGCAGGGCGCAATCATGGCCGTCACGATTACTCTTCTTCGCGTCCTGTACGAAGCCAAGGAGCCAAACAAGTGGCGGATCATCTTGGAGGCGCTCATTTGTGGCGCGCTCAGCCTGTCTGCCAGCAGCATTATTGAGTGGATGACCTGGCCGCCGAGCTTGTCAGTGGCTGCGGGTGGTGCCATTGGCTTCATCGGTGTGACTGCGATCAGGGACATGATCATCCGCTTCCTGGGCAAGAAGGTGGACTCGGCATGAAGGCGTTCGCGGCGGCAATCATCATCGCGCTGGTTGGCCTTCTATTGGTCGGCATTCAGCAGCTGCGGGTCGAGGATCTTCGCGAAGAGAAACGCGTTGAGACCCAGGCAAAGGACGATGCCGTCGAGGCCAATAAAGAGAGCCAGGCCACTATCACCACGCTGCGCGCAGAAGCAAAGCGCAATGCCGAATACCAGGCCGACCTGGCAAAGCGCCTCAAGGCCAGCCAGGACAAAGCGAAAAAGGCGGAGAAGAACTTTGAAGACCTCAAGCGCAACAGCAAGCCTGTTCGTGATTGGGCTGCTCAGCCTCTGCCTGACGGGCTGCGCGGTAAAGCCGGCGGTAGTGACAAAGACCCAGGCCGTAAGAATTGAAGCCCCTGAACTGATCCCGTGCGAACGGGTTGATGAGGATGCCGCCGACCTTCGCCTGAATGGCGATGTGTGGGAGCTGAAGGACAGGGCAATCAACCTGCTCGACACGTGTGCCGACCAGGTAGACGCCCAGATCAAACGCAGCCAGAGCAAGTGATCACTGATGCCATTAAGACCACAGAAGCCTTGCAGTGCTCAGGGGTGCAGGGCGCTGACCCGCAACCCTCGCTATTGCGACGAGCATGCCGAACTCGCGAAGGCAGCGACTGCCAAGCTGGCTGACAAGAAGCGCGAGAGCAGTAGCCAGCGAGGTTATGGCTACAAGTGGCAGCAGGCAAGCAAGGGGTTCTTGGCACGCCATCCGTTGTGCGCTGAGCATGATCGACGTGGTGAGGTGGTAGCGGCCACCGAGGTTGACCACATCACCCCGCACAAAGGCGACATGGTGATTTTCTGGGATCGAACCAACTGGCAGTCCCTGTGCCACAGCTGTCACAGCACCAAAACAGCGTCAGAAGACGGTGGTTGGGGCAACCCAAGCAGAAAATCGGGCAAAACGCAGTGAAAATGGCAGAAATGAGAGCGATTCTCACTAAAGGGGTGGGGGAGGGTCAAAAGTCCAGAGCTTTTGCCTTCTAGACCGTCCGCCCAATCGTTTTCTTACACCCGCGAAATTAAAAATTCAGGAGTTGCGCGATGGGAGGCACCGCCACGGTCGCCGGCCGTGGTCGCAAACCCAAGCCGACGGCCAAGAAAGCACTGGCCGGAAATCCCGGCAAGCGCGCGCTGAACAAGGACGAGCCGCAGTTCTCGAAGATCACCAACGTCGATCCGCCTGAATGGCTGAGCGATCGCGCCGCCACCATGTGGAAGATGATTGTTCCGGAGTTGCTCCGCGAAAACGTGGTTGCCCTCACCGACTTGCACAACGTCGAGGCTTTCTGTGTGGCCTACGACAACTGGCGCATGGCTCAGGAATCTATCCAGCAGAACGGCATTGTGGTCGAGGGTGCCACTGGCGGCCCGATGAAAAATCCGGCGCTGACCGCTGCCAACGAAACTATGCGCCAGATGGTCACCTTCGGATCGATGCTCGGCCTCGATCCGTCCAGCCGGACCAGGCTGATAGGCGGCAACAAGGAGAAAGAAACCAACGAATTTGCCAGCCTACTGAGATCTTGATGAACAAACCTGCCCACCCAAACGTCGACAAGGCGATGGCGTGGGGAAGGTCTGTGCTTCGAGGGAAGATTCCGGCATGCCGGTACGTCCACCAAGCTATCCAGCGGCACTTCGACGACGTGGCATCGAGCCGCAAGCGCGGGTATCGCTATAAGTTCGATCCAGCGAAGGCCGAGAAAAAGCTCAAGCTGATGCAGTTGCTGCCGCACACCAAAGGCGAATGGGCGTTCAAGCGTCAGTTGATAACCCTTGAGGGGTGGCAGCTGTTTGGCCTTGCCGTAACTTTCGGCTGGGTCAAGAAGAAGGGCGGGCACCGGCGCTTTCGTGAGAGCTACTGGGAAGTAGCGCGAAAAAATGGCAAGTCTGTCGTGGCTGGCGGCGTGGGGATCAGCATGTTCGTCGCAGATGGCGAGTACGGCGCCGAGGTGTATGCCGGGGCTACCACTGAGAAGCAGGCGTGGGAAGTGTTCCGCCCGGCAAAGCTGATGGTCAGCAAGTCGCCGATGCTTGTGCAGGCCGCCGGCATCGAGGTGAATGCCTCCAACATGAACATCCCGTCCGACTTCAGCCGCTTCGAGCCTCTGATCGGCAACCCGGGCGACGGTGCATCACCCAGCTGCGCCATCATCGACGAATACCACGAACACCCCACGTCGGCTCAGTACGACACCATGCTCACCGGCATGGGCGCCCGCCGGCAGCCGCTGATGTTCATCATCACCACTGCCGGTGCCGATATTGAAGGCCCGTGCTATGACAAGCGCCGCCAGGTCATCGAGATGCTCGAGGGCACGGTGCCAGACGAAGAACTGTTCGGTTGGATATGGACGCTCGACGACGGCGATGACTGGACCGATCCGAAGATGCTGGCTAAGGCCAACCCGAATCACGGGGTTTCGGTGTTCCAGGAGTACCTGGAAAGCCAGCAGGCTCGGGCGATTCGCTCCGCACGGTTCACCAACACCTTTAAAACAAAGCACCTGAACCTCTGGGTTAGCGCAAAATCCGGCTTCTTCAACATGGAAGACTGGAAATCATGCGAGGACACCACACTGACCTTGGAGCAATTCGAAGGGCATGAATGGATTGCAGGCTTCGACCTGGCGCGCAAGCTGGACATGAACTCCAGAGCGCGCCTGTTCTGGCGGGTGATCGATGGAAAAACGCACTACTACAGTGTCGCGCCGAAGTTCTGGGTGCCCTATGACACCGCTTACGATAGTGACAACAAGCGAATGTCCGAACGGTTCCAAGCCTGGATCAACTCCAAACATCTGGAGGTAACCGACGGTGCCGAGATCGATTACCGCGAGATCCTCGAAGACACCAAGGAAGCCAACCACCAGGCACCAGTGCGCGAGTGCCCGATTGACCCCCACGGCGCAACCGGCCTCAGTCACGACCTCGATGACGAAGGCTTCAACCCGATCACGATCACCCAGAACTACACCAACATGTCGGATCCGATGAAGGAGCTCGAGGCGGCCGTCACTGCCGGCCGGTTCCATCACGACGGCAACCCAATCATGACCTGGTGCATCGCCAACGTGATCGGGAAGAACCTGCCCGGCAACGACGACGTCGTGCGACCAATCAAGCAGGGCGATGACAACAAGATAGACGGCGCCGTTGCGCTGATCATGGCCATAGGTCGGGTGCTGGCCAATGCGGGCGAGCCCGATACGAGTGGCTTCTACGAAAATCCAATTATGGTAGGCATTTAATGGCGCGCGAAAAAAAGCCTGGCCGGGTAAAGGCCGCCCTGCTGGATTGGCTTGGCGTGCCAGTTGGTATAAAGGATGGGGCTTTCTGGCAAGAGTGGTTCGGCAGTTCTGTATCTGGCCAGCACGTGTCCGTCGACAAAGCGATGCAGCTGTCTACGGTATGGGCGTGTGTGAGGCTTTTGTCTGAATCAGTCTCGACTCTGCCTCTTAAACTGTATCGGCGCTTACCTGATGGGTCTCGAAAGTCAGCGACTGATCACCCGCTGTACCGAGTTCTATGCCGAGTTCCTAACGCTGAGATGACCCCGCAGCGCTTCATGCTATTGGTTGTAGCGAGCATCTGTTTGCGCGGTAACGCCTTCGTTGAGAAGAAGATGGTTGGCAGCCGAATCGTCGCACTTGTTCCTCTGCTACCACAGTACATGCGGGTCAAGAGACAAGAAAATGGTCGTCTCAAATACACCTATAACGAAAGCGGCGTTGAGCGCGACATCCCTGAAAAAAACCTGATGCACATTCGCGGCTTCGGCTTGGACGGAGTTTGCGGAATGTTGCCGGTTACAACCGGTAAGGAAATATTCGGCTCCGCTATGGCCGTTGAGGAAGCTGCAGCGAAGGTATTCGCTCAAGGCATGCAGGCTTCCGGAATTCTCAGCAGCGACACAGCGCTGAAACCAGAGCAGCGCGAGCAGCTTAGGGCCAGTCTTGGCGCATTCATGGGTTCCAAAAATGCCGGCAAGATTATGGTTGCCGAGGCTGGTTTAAAGTACCAGGGCATCACCATGAACCCCGAAGCGGCGCAAATGCTGGAGTCTCGATCCTTCAATATTGAGGAAATGTGCCGGTGGTTCCGGGTGCCGCCCTTCATGGTCGGTCACATGGATAAGCAATCCAGCTGGGCCAGTTCGGTGGAAGCGCAGAACCTACACTTCCTGACCAACAGTTTGCGCCCGCTGCTGGTTAACATTGAGCAGGAGATCACCCGATGCCTGATCGGTGAGGCTGACGCGGACGAGTTCTTCGCTGAGTTCGCTGTTGAAGGCCTGCTGCGCGCTGACAGCGCCGGTCGCGGCGCATGGTACAACACAGCCCTGCAAAACGGCTGGATGTGCCGCAATGAGGTGCGGCGCCTGGAAAACATGGCCCCAATCCCGGGCGGCGATACGTTCACTGTTCAGTCCGCTCTTGTGCCACTTGATCAGCTCGGCAAACAGTCTGCGGGCATGTCGCCGGCGGCCACAGCCTTCATGTTGCGCATCACTGCCGCAAATCAGAGCGGGGACAAGGAGGCAATCAAGGAAGCCTTCGATCTGGCGACCAAGGCGCTTGATGCCGGAAACCCCGATGGGCCAATGATGGCCCACGCACTGATATCTCTACCTCGGCTTCTCGCCGCTTGATCTTGGAGTAACCAATGACCCTAAAGACCATTCCGGCGGCGCCGGAGGCTCGGCCGCGCGCGCAGGTTCACTGCGACCTGACGCCGAAGGCCTTGGAACGGTGGAATCCATCGATAAAGGCGGCAAGCACGGACGACAACTCCATCACGATTTACGACCCAATTGGTTTTGATTGGTGGACGGGCGAGGGCGTAACCGCAAAGCGGATCAGTGCGGCGCTGCGATCTATCGGTGACAGCGATGTAACCGTGAAGATAAACAGCCCAGGCGGCGACGTGTTTGAAGGCTTGGCCATCTACAACCTGCTGCGCGAGCACAAGGGGAAGGTAACGGTGCAGATCCTAGGCCTAGCTGCCTCGGCAGCGTCGTTCATTGCCATGGCGGCGGATGAGATTCAGATCGCGCGCGCTGGGTTCCTGATGATTCACAACAGCTGGACCATGGCCGCCGGTGACCGTAACGACATTCGAGAGGTCGCCGACTTTCTCGAGCAGATCGACGTAACGCTCGCTGATATCTATGCCGTCCGCACCGGTGATCCTATTGAAGCCATGCGCAAGCTCATGGATGTCGAGACCTGGATGGGCGGCGCTGCTGCAATCGATGCAGGGTTTGCAGACAGTCTTCTGTCATCTGACGCCGCTGTCGAGGATGCAAGCGCATCAGCGCCTCACCAGGTCGCTGCCCGCCGGATGGACCTAATCCTGGCAAAACAGGGCATGCCGCGCTCCGAGCGCCGCGCCCTAATTCAAGAACTCAAGGCTGGTACGCCTGGCGCTACCACCTCCGGCAAGCAGAACGCTGCCGCAGCCCCGGCCAACCTGGCCGACCCCATTGCCGAACTACAGGCCGCGCTTTCGCGGTTCTCGGCAGCAGCTATTCAAACCGGAGAAAAACCATGAGCGACACTACTGCCGAGCTGTTGAAGAACGTCTCCAACGAGCTCAAGAAGGCCACTGACGAATTCAGCAAACAGGCTGAAAACGCGCTTTCGGAGGCCAAGAAAGCTGGCTCGCTTTCTACCGAAACCAAGGCCGCTGTCGATGAGATGGCCCTGAAGTTCAACAGCCTGACCGAAGCTGAGAAACAGCTCAAGGCCCAGCTCGGCGAACTGGAGCAGGAGTTCGCCCGAATTCCTACCCAGGCCGCAGCCGCTCAACGCGAAACCCTCGGCGGCACCGTCATCAAAAGCGAAGCTCTGGCCGAGTTCGCAAAGAGCATTCAAGGCAACCGCCGCGTAAGCGTGCCGGTACACGCCGCTTTGCTCAGCACTGGTGTTGCTGAAGGCGTAGTAGAGCCACAGCGCCTGCCAGGTATCGACGTGATGCCGAAGCAGCGACTGTTCATCCGTGATCTGATCGCACCGGGGCGTACCACTTCCCCGGCGATCTTCTGGGTGCAACAGACCGGCTTTACCAACGCCGCACGCGTTGTCGCTGAAAACACCCAGAAACCGTACAGCGACATCCAGTTCAACACCAAGATCACGCCGGTTACCACCATTGCGCACATGTTCAAGGCGTCGAAGCAAATCCTGGATGACTTCGCCCAGCTGCAATCGACCATCGATGCAGAAATGCGCTACGGCCTGAAATACGCCGAAGAGTCGGAGATCTTGTTCGGCGATGGCACTGGTGTGCACCTGCACGGGATCGTTCCGCAGGCCGAAGCTTATTCGGCCGCATTCGAGCCTGACGCGATGACTCAGATCGACCAGCTGCGCTTGGCCATGCTCCAGTCGCAACTGGCACGCTTGCCAGCCAGCGGTCACGTACTCCACTTCACCGACTGGGCGAAGATCGAGCTGACCAAGGACACCCTGGGTCGCTACATCATCGGCAACCCGCTGAGCCTCGCTGGTCCCACTCTGTGGGGCTTGCCAGTTGTAGCGACCGAACTGGCAGCGTTCCTGGGCAAGTTCCTGACCGGTGCCTTCCAAACTGGCGCACAGATCTTCGACCGCGAGGACGCCAACGTGGTGATCTCCACCGAAAACGCCGACGACTTCGAGAAGAACATGATCTCGATCCGTTGCGAGGAGCGTCTGGCGCTGGCTGTTAAGCGTCCGGAAGCGTTCATCTACGGCACCTTCGCCACTCCAACTCCTTGATATAGCGGGGCCGCCCAAGCGGCGGCCCTTCGGAGGTCGAAATGAAATTGAAGACCCTCAAGCCGCTTTACCTGGGCGGCAAGACGCTTGTTGAAGGCACTTCGTTCGAGACCGGCGAACAGCATGGTCGTGAACTGTTGCAAAAGGGCTACGCGGCAGTGGATGAAGGCAAGGATGCGGTGGTGGTCGACCTTACCGAAACCGAGTCCGATTCCAAGCCGCTGACTACCACCGGCGCGCCAGCGGCGACCAAGACTGCACCCAAGGAAAAGGCCGCCGATAAGAAAAAGGCTGACTGAGCATGAGCGTGATCGATATTGATTTGGCGATGAAACACCTGCGAGCGGAGTCCGAAGACTCGTTTGACGTTCAGTCGAAACTCGATTCAGCGGAAGATGCAGCCGCGCAATTTCTGAACCGCCGAATCTATGTTGACGATGCTTCGCTTGCAGTCGCGACGGCCACTGTCGTTGGGCTCCGGTCACAATATCGCTTGAACCTCGGCGCGGCGTTACAGGCTGCTGCTCTGATCGAGAATTACGAAGATCGCTGCATGGCGGAGCTGGACGCACGTTCCCAGCATGAAGAGTCATTGCGCGCCGCCGCGATGATTTCGCGCGGGATCGTGCTAAATAAATCAATCACTGCCGCTTGCCTTCTGACTCTGGGGCACTTGTGGGCGAATCGAGAAGATGCGGTGACGGGTATTAACACTTCCTCGGTCATCGAATTACCCCACGGATCCCGCTCTTTGTTGGTTCCATATCGGGTGGCACTGGGGGTCTAGATGGCGTACAGAGAGATTGGTGCGGGCGAGCTAAACAAGCACGTTACACTCCGGCGCCGCGACGACGTGCCGGCCGAAGACATGGGGCTGGACCCCCTGTTCTCTGAAGCCAGCCCGCGTTGGGCGAAGATCGAACCAGTCGGTTCTGCGGTTTACACCGACAGCGCTCAGACGGAAAACAAAATCACGCACCGCATATTCCTGCGCTTTCGAACAGGAATCACGACCGCTTACGAGGTGGTTCACAAGGACACCCTGTATCGCGTGAAACGTGGTTTCGACATGAACGGCCGCGGGCGGTTCGTCGTGCTCGAAGTGGAGGAGCTTGGCCTGTTGAAGCCTGGCGGGGGTATCTATGTCTAACTCGGCCTCGGTTGAGGGTTACCTGCACGTTGAGGGATTCGATAACTTCGAGCGTGACGCCTTCGACAAGAAGGAAATTCGCAAGGGTATGCGCAAGGTCGGCTTGCTTATCACGCAGCGCGCCCAGATGAACCTGGTGTTGGGCAAGGGCCAGGACGGGTACCCTGTGAACCGCACAGGCGCGACCGTCGAGTCGGTGACCTTCAAGGTTTCCCGCGCTGGATTTCTGGTCCGCATATCCCCAACCAAAACATCGGCAATGGAAGAGTTCTATCCGGCCTATCTGCACTATGGCGTAAAGAGGGGTCGCAAGCTTGGGAAGCTCGCGCCTGGCACCGGCAAAGGGAAGTCGAACCGCCGAGCCGCCGGCGTGCGGGCAGCTGCTGTTGCTGAACGTGCCGCGGGTGAATGGCGCATCAAGCCGCGTGACAACTACATGGCCGACGCCCTGCAGGACTCTGCATCGCAAGTCCAATCCATCCTTTCCGCTGCCTTCGCCGCTGCCCTAGGGTGACTCAGATAACCCCCTGGGGTACGCTCATTACTCCAACTACAGGGAGTTACCCATGAAAGCGTTGCTCTGTCTCATCGCTGCCTCCGGTCTGGCACTGTCGGTGAATGCCGCTGCGGCTGATTCTGTGCGCGAAGCGCCGGGCGCTGCGATAGACCGCATCACTCTGATTTACCTCAACCACGACGTTTATCCAAGCGGCTCTGTTGAGTGTGTGCCAAAAGTCATTGGCTCTCGATCTATGATCGGCTGCTGGAACATGACGCTCGGCGGCAGTAGTTCGCCGCATATCTGGATTTATGACTCAGGCGTGTTCAAGTCGGTGAATGGAAGTGCTCGCCAACTTGCTGAGGATAAATTCTCGAATGAGCCTGATATTGCGACGTCGGCACTACCACTGCCCCCGGATATTGATGTTGGGGCGGCCTTGAGCAGTTTCAAAAAGAGCTAGTCGCATCTGTCAAAAGAACCTCGCATCCGCGGGGTTTTTTTATACCTGAGATTTGACCAATGAAATTGAACCCGCTCGTCGCACACTTGCGGCTGGCTTGCCCGTCCTTTGCTGGTCGGGTGGCTGGCGGCATCGACTGGGACGCGGTCGTTGAGAGCGCGCAGTTGGCTTTGCCGGCTGCGTACGTGATTGCAACCGCCGACGCTGCGACCCCGACCAAAGCTCAAAACATGATCATTCAGGACATCACTGATCAGTTCAACGTGGTGATCGTGCTGGATACGACTGACGAGCGCGGCCAGGCTGCCAATGACCTGCTGCACGATATTCGTGCCGAGTTGTGGCGCGCCTTGCTCGGCTACATCCCGTCGCCTGAATACACGCCCATCGAGTATGGCAAGGGCGCGCTGCTGCACATCAGTCGGGCCCGGGTAGTTTACCAGTTCACCTTCTTCTCCGAATTCCAGGTCGGGCGCAATCGTCCTGACCAGCCGGCCGAGACCTGGCAAGAGCTTGAGCTCGACGGGCTCACCGGGTTCACCGGTGTCGACTTCCAAATGGACTGCATCGACCCGGCAGATCCAAACCTGCAATCACCCGGCCCGGATGGGCGTATCGAAGCGCATTTCTCAGGAGACGTAACACCATGACCAAGCGCATCACTGTGGTGCCGGCCAAAGGCCGCTCTGTGCCCGATCCGGAGGCCGGCGACCTGTTGCCTGTTGAAGGCCGGGACGTACCCGACAACGTCTGGTGGCGCCGCCGCCAAGCTGACGGCGACGTCAAGTTGAAAGACGTTGAACCCACAACCACCAAAGCTGCAGTCGCGGCGAAAACCGAGGTGGCCAAATAATGCCTATCGGATTCAGCAACATCCCGGCCGATATCCGTGTGCCGCTGTTCTATGCGGAGATGGATAACTCGGCAGCAAACAGCGCATCGTCGGCCATGCGCCGGCTGATCGTCGGCCAAGTAAACGACAGCGCCGTCGGCGAAAGCATCGGCAAGCTGGTGTTGGTCACCAGTCTCGCCCTGGCCAAGGAAATTGGCGGTCAGGGCTCCATGCTCGCCGCAATGTACGAAGCCTGGCGCAAGACTGATCCGATCGGCGAGATCTGGTGCCTGCCGCTGCAAAACGAAACCGGTGAGGTTGCTTCTGCAACTATCACCATCACCGGCACGTCCACTGAGGCTGGCTTGCTGAACCTGTATGTCGGCGGTGTGCGAGTGCAATCCGTGGTGCCGTCTGCCGCAACACCGACGGCTGCGGCCGCCGCCCTGGCGGTCAAGATCAATGCCTCACCAGATCTGCCAGTGACAGCGGTCGCAGCGGCGGGCGTTGTTACTTTGACCTGCAAGTGGACCGGCGAAAGCGGCAACGACATCAGCATCGCGCTTAATCGCCTGGGCAAGTCCAATGGCGAAATGACGCCGGCCGGTATGACCGTTGCGGTCACGCAAATGACTGCAGGCGTCGGCACTCCAGATCAGGTGGACGCGATCGCCGCACTGGGTGATGAACCCTTCGAGTTCCTGTGCCAGCCGTGGACCGACACGACTTCGCTGAATGCCTGGAAGGATGCGATGGACGACAACGTCGGTCGCTGGAGCTGGGCCAAGCAGCTGTTCGGGCACGTTTACAGCGCGAAGCGCGGAACGATCGGCACGTTGGTCGCCGCCGGGCAGGCTCGTAACGATCCGCACATGACCATCCAAGCTATGGAAGTCGGCGTGCCTAAACCGGTGTGGGTGCAGGCGGCCGCTTTGGCGGCGCGTACTGCCGTTTTCATCTCCGCCGATGCCAGCCGCCCTACCCAAAGCGGCAGCATGCCTGGCATTGATCCTGCTCCGGCAAGTGATCGGTTTACGCTAACCGAGCGGCAGTCGCTGCTGAGCTACGGTTATGCCACTGCGTATTACGAAGGCGGCTACGTGCGCATTCAGCGTTCTGTTACTACCTACCAGAAGAATGCGTTTGGTCAGGACGACGATTCTTACCTCGATAGCGAGACTATGCACCAATCGGCATACATCATCCGGCGGATGCGCGGCGTGGTTACAAGCAAGTACGGGCGCCACAAGATCGCAAACGATGGCACGCGATTTGGAGCCGGACAGCCAATCGCGACGCCGAATACTTTTCGGGCCGAGTTCAATTCCGAGTATGGGAAGCTCGAGTTTGAGGGGCACGTTGAGAATTCCGAGCTTTTTGCCGAGCACCTGGTGGTCGAGCGCGATCCCCAGGATCCGAGTCGAATCAACGTGCTGTTCCCGCCGGACTACATAAACGGTCTGCGCATCTTCGCGATGCTCAACCAATTCCGTCTTCAGTACGACGCCGCGGCGTAACGCTGACCCTGATCACCCGGCCCGCCTTGAGCGGGCTTTTTCATTCCAGAGGAAAAGGCCATGGGTCAAAAAGTAGCGGGTACCGCCTACGTAAAAGTGGACGGCACGCAGCTCACTATCACCGGCGGCGCGGAAGCCCCGTTGATGGAAGTGAAGCGGGAGACGGTTTATCCGGGCTTCTTCAAGGAAGAAGAACTGGCGCCGTACTTGAAGATGACAGCCATCGTTGAGGCGAGCTTTCCGATCAAGACGCTGGCGAATGGCCGCGACATGACGGTCACGTGCGAATTCAACAACGGTCGCGTCTACGTGCTTTCGGGTGCCTACCTGGTAGATGAGCCATCGTTCAAGGCTGACGACGGCACGGTAGAGCTGCAATTCGACGGCATCAAAGGGAGCTGGCAATGAGTGACTCCGTAAAGCTGCAGGCGCCTATTGAAGCGCATGGCGAGCCCCTGACCGAACTGAACCTGCGCCGCCCGACCGTGCAGGAAGTTCGGGCCATCAAGGCCTTGCCGTACAAGATCGACAAAAACGAAGAGGTCAGCCTCGACATGGACGTCGCCGCGAAATACATCGCGGTGTGCGCCGGCATCCCTCCGTCGTCGGTCAACCAGCTCGATCTGGCGGACCTCAACACGCTGAGCTGGCAGGTGGCCGGTTTTTTCATGAGCGCGGCATCAGCACAACCGAGCAGCTGATCGAGGTCGCGTATGACCTGGCGTGGTTCTGGAAAGTTGATCCGGAGCTCTTAATGGCCCGGCCACTGGACGTGCTCCTTGAATCGCTGGAGCACGCCCAGCGCATTAACCAATCCCAGCAGGTGTAGTGATGGCGGACAAGTTCCAGCTCAAGGCGTTGATCACCGGCGTCGACAAGCTGTCGCCGACGCTGGCGGGGATCCGGAAGAACGTTGCGGGTTTCACCAAGCAGATGAACAACTCGGGGCTGGGCAAGATCGGGTTCAAGGAGGCTTTGCAGGGCGGGGCCCTGGCGGCCCCGTTCATTGCAGGCGCCCGGGCGGCCATCGAGTTCGAAACCGCCATGGCGGACGTGAAGAAGGTGGTCGACTTTGACACCCCTCAGCAGTTCAAGCAGATGGGGCAGGACGTACTCGACCTGTCGGAGAACATGCCGATGGCGGCGAGCGGCATTGCCGCAATCGTCGCCGCCGGCGGCCAGGCCGGCTTTGCTCGCGGTGAGTTGAAACAATTTGCCGAAGACGCCGTGAAGATGGGCGTTGCCTTTGATCAGACCGCCGAGCAGTCGGGCGACATGATGGCCAAGTGGCGCACGTCGTTCAAGCTGACCCAGCCCGAAGTGGTCAAGCTGGCGGACCAGATCAACTACCTGAGCAACGTGGGCCCGTCTTCGGCCGCACAAATCTCCGACATTGTGACGCGCATCGGCCCGCTTGGTGCAATTGCTGGTCTCGCGTCCGGGCAGATCGCCGCCATGGGTGCCACCCTGGCGGGCGTCGGCGTGCCCAGCGAGGTAGCTGCAACCGGCATGAAAAACTTCATGCTAGCCCTGACGAAGGGGAGTGCAGCCACCAAGCAACAGGCAGAGGCCTTCAAGTCGCTGCGCCTCGATGTGACGAAAGTTTCCAAGAGCATGCAGAAGGATGCTCAGGGCACTATCGAGGACGTGCTCGCCCGCATCGCGTTGGTTTCGCCGGATAAGCAGGCCGGCCTTTTAACGCAGCTGTTTGGCTCGGAATCTGTTACAGCGATCGCTCCACTACTGACGAACCTCGATCTTCTGAAGAAGAGTTTTCGGGATGTCGCCGAGGGCTCAGGCTACGCCGGATCCATGCAAAAGGAATATGCCGCGCGTTCGGCCACCACGGCCAATGCGATGCAGTTGCTGCAGAACAAAGTGACACGGCTGGGCGTTGAGGTGGGTAGTGCGCTGCTGCCACCGTTTAACGACTTCCTGACGATCATCGGCCCGTTGGTATCCAAGCTTGCCACCCTGGTTGCTCAGCACCCTGGCTTGATCAAAGGTATCGTCGCCGCCGCACTGGCCTACGGCGTGCTCCGCGTGGCCGTGATAGCCACCACCATGGCGATGACCCTGTTCAACGCCGTGACCAAGAAGTCGATTGTCGGTCTAGTTATCCGGGGGATAGCGCTGGCTGCCGGCCTTCTCATTGCGAACTGGTCCAAGGTCGCACCGTTCTTCGAAGCGGTGTGGGCAAAAATAGGAGGGCCTGTGATGCAGGCCTGGGAGTGGTTCAAGAAGTTTGCCGAGTACACGCCGCTCGCGCTGATCACAGCGAATTGGGAGCCGCTGACGAAGTTCTTCGGGGCCCTGTGGGATCTGCTGGTAGCTCTGTCGGTTCCTGCCATGGACTTCTTCAAGTTGATCTTCGACTGGAGCCCCCTGGGCTTGATCGTCAAGCACTGGGGGCCCATCACCGCCTGGTTCCAATCGTTGTGGGCAAAGCTCAAGCCAATCATTGAGCCGATCATGAAATGGTTCGGCGGTGGCGATGGGGGTGATGGGATCATCCAGACCGCGACCAACAAGGTGAACGCTTTCACGGAGGCCCAGCAGAAACGCAATGCCGGCGCCGGCGGCGGTACTGGTGAGTTTCTCCAGTCCGACGCGGCGTTGGCCGCTCAGTCGCGGCGGGCGGACAACAACGAAGCATTTGGCATCGATAACAACCGACTGCTGAGCCGGCCAGGGCAATTGCCGCCTTCTGGCAGCCTGCTGCAGCAAACCGCTGCTACCCAGGCGCAGAAGGTCAACGGCGAGATAAACGTAAACATAAAAGGCGCGCCGCCTGGCACGACCGTCGATCAGCCGCAGGCCAGCCAAACCGGTCTGAAAATAAAGCCCAACGTCGGTACGCGAACTGTTGGCGTGATGAGGGCGCAGTAAATGGCAGAAAGAACGTGGCGTGACGAACTGCTGCCGGCCTCGTTCCGGGGGGTCAGCTTCTTGATCCCCCAGGCCTCGGTGCCGGTGGGCATGAAAGGGCAGTTGCACGAGTTCCCTCAGCGGGATGACCCTTACTTCGAGCAGTTGGGCAAGCAGTCCCAGGTGCACCGGCTCACGATTTGGATTATCGGCGACGATTGCTTCGAGCGACGGGACAAGTTCCTCGAGGCAATTCAAACGCCAGGCGCGGGAGAGTTGGTTCACCCTTGGCTGGGGCGAATGCAGGTCAAGGCCGGCGAAGCAGAGTTGACCCACGACTACCAGCAGGGCGGCATGGTCAGCATGCTGGTCACGTTCTACCCGGACAGGCCGCTCAAGTTCCCCGTGGCCCGGGTCAATACTCAGCAGCAGGTGGTTAAGGCCTCGGAGAGCATGTGGGATTCGGCGCTGGCGCGCTACAAGGCTGCGATGGCCAAGGTTGACCAGGCAAGGCTGGGCTTGGCTCGGCTGCGCAACAACCTGTCGGCGGTGTACACAGTAATCCAGCGCCAGTTCGCGCCGTTCGTGTCTGTCTTCACAGACCTGACCGGGCTGGCGCAGTCGATCATGAATGCCCCCAGCTCGCTGTCGGCACTGTTCTCCAGCTATTTCAGCGACTTCTCGGTTCAGGATTACCTGGGCAGCGACTCCAGCTATCGCAACACCGTAGCCACTGCGAGTCAGCAGGCTGAAGCGGTGAGCAGCATTAATACCGTCAGCACGATTGGCGGTGTCGATTCGGCCGCAGCATCGAAGGCCACGGCCGATTTTGTACAGGACGCGCTGCTCGTTCAGATTGCTCTGATCGTCAGCGAAATGCCGATCGCCTCGCAGCCCGTGTCGACTGATACAACGCCGTCGGTAGATC
Organism: Pseudomonas sp. 1 R 17; assembly: GCF_900067035.1. Classification (NCBI taxonomy): domain Bacteria; kingdom Pseudomonadati; phylum Pseudomonadota; class Gammaproteobacteria; order Pseudomonadales; family Pseudomonadaceae; genus Pseudomonas; species Pseudomonas sp. 1 R 17. Next base: position 51,819 of record NZ_FKLB01000069.1, on the reverse strand, counting down.
AGCAGGCCGTCCAGCCCTTCGAAAGGCCTGAGGTGCCGGTGGCAGATGATGTGCTCGAGCTGCGCGACGGATTGAACGAGGCGATGCTTGAGGCATCACTGAAAGCCGACTCGGCTCATTACATGGTGCTCAATGCCCTGCGGCAGACAATCGTCAAGCACCTGACGGCGGTCGCTGCTTCCGGCGTTCGCCTCGTGGAAATTACCCCGCCGGAAACCCTTTCTGCGCTGGTCCTGGCATACCGGCGCTTCGGCGACGCTACGCGCGAGTCCGAGGTCGTAGAGCGAAACCGCATTCATCACCCAGGGTTTGTGCCCGCACGGCCGATCAAAATAGCCCAGAGGTAACCCGTGGACGAAGATGAAAACACCGTAACGCTCAGCGTCAACGGTTCGGATTACTCTGGCTGGAAATCGGTCGAGATCGCGCCCGGACTTGAGGATCAGGCCGGGTCGTTCAATTTAAGCGTCACCTGGAAGTGGCCAGGGCAGACCATAGGGAGGCCGATCAAAGAGGGGGACAAGTGCCAAATTCGAATCGGTGATGACCTAGTGCTTACTGGCTGGGTGTTCGCCACGCCGATCGATTACGACGACAAACAGATCACCATGTCCATCAGCGGCAGGTCGCTGACTGCCGACCTGGTCGATTGCGCGGCAATCAATGAACCGGGTCAGTGGAACAATCAGAGCGTCTTGTCGATCGTTTCAGCGCTTGCGGCGCCCTATGGGTTGAAGGTGCGCAGCGAGATCCCTGAAGGCGCAAAGCTCTCGGATCACACCATCGAGCCTGGCGAGACGGTTTTCGAATCCATCGATCGACTGCTCACTCTGTTCAGGGTTTTCTCGACTGACGACGCCACCGGGATGGTGGTGCTGGCCAGGCCGGGAAGTGAGGGGCGAGCGTTCGACGCGCTCGAGGTGGGCAAGAACATCAAGGCCGGCAGTGCGGGGCTCGACTTTTCCGCGGTGTTTTCCGAGTACCGAGTGCTCGGGCAGAAGAGCGGCACCGATGACGAGTTCGGCGCTGCGGCAGCCGAGGTTTCGGCAACGGCCACTGATCCCCGGATTGCTCGCCGGCGGGTGATGGTCATCCAGCAGTCCGGCCAGCTTACGACTGAGCTGGCCCAGGCACGGGCTCACTGGGAAAGCGTAACTCGCATGGGAAAGGCGCTGACCACCACGTATGAGGTTCAGGGGTGGAGGCAAACAAACGGCCAGCTCTGGAAGCACAACATGCTGGTCCGGGTCATCGACTCGATCATCGGATACGACCGTTGGATGCTCATAGCCCGGGTGACATACATCCTGGGCGAGGGCGGCATGGTCACAAAAATGGAAGTCGGCCCACCTGACAGTTACGAGCCGGAACCGAACGACTCGCTGAAAAACCGCAAGCTGAAGAAAGGTGGCAAGGGCGACAACTTCGAATACCTCATCCCAGCAGACTACGAGCCAAAACAATGAGCCTGAAAAGCATGCTGGCCCGCGGCACCGTCGTGCTCGCAAACGCCGGGAAGAAGATGCAGTCGCTGCAAATTCGCCTGACGGCAGGTGAGCTGAAAGACGGTGTCGAGCATTTCGAACCATACGGCTTCACAAGCAATCCGCTGGCCGGCGCCGAGGTGCTGACTGCGTTCCTGGGTGGTGATCGATCCCACGCGGTTGTTGTGGTCGCTTCTGACCGCCGCTACCGCATCAGCGAAGTTGCCCCGGGCGAGGTGGTCATCTTCACGGACGAAGGGGACAAGATCCACTTCAAGCGTGGCCATGTCATCGACATCGAAACCCAAACGCTGAACATCAAGGCCGGCACCTCAGTGAATTTTGATACCCCGTTGATCACCCAGACCGGCCGAATCGTTTCCGAGGGTGACCAGGTGGCCGGCGGTGTCAGCCAAATTGACCACCCCCATAGCGGGGTGATGCCCGGCAACGGACAAAGTGGTCCTGCTGTGCCGGAGGCTGAATGATTATTTCAAACACAGTGGAGGCCGGTCTCACGCGCGCGGTGATGATCAGCCTTTTCACCTGGCGCCGCGCGGCCACGGATGACCCGGTCGATGACGAGGAGCGCTATGGCTGGTGGGGTGACAGCTACCCAGCGACCGCTGACGACAAGATCGGCTCCCGCCTGTGGCTGCTGCGCAGGGTAAAGCTCACCGAGGCCACTCAGCGAGATGCCGAGTTTTACGCCGACGAAGCGCTGCGCTGGTTGCTCGCCGATGAGCAGGTGGTGGGTATCGATATCAGCAGTGAGAAAGTCGGAATTAACCGCCTGAACCTTGTTGTGATCCTGACGATTCTTGGCGGCGCTCGGCTCGAAATCAAACCCTCTTCTCCATGGCAGGTGATCTATGCCGTTTGAAACGCCGTCTCTGCCGGTACTCATCAGCCGCACCCAAAGCGACCTTGCAAGTGATGTGCTACGCCGATCCGACGCCCAGGTGCTGGCCAGAACCCTCAGCGGCACCGCGTACGGGCTGTACGGATACCTCGACTGGATCGTTGACCAGATCCTGCCCGACCGCGCTGACGAGGAAACCCTTGAGCGCATAGCGATCCTGCGATTGAGCCAGCCCCGAAATCCTGCGCAGCCCGCTGAAGGCTCCGTCGGATTCGCTGCTGCAGCGCTGGCGGTGCTCGATGTCGACGTGGTGCTCCAGGCCGATGACGGCCGAACCTACAAGGTCACTGCCGGGTTAACCACTACGGCAGGGGTAAACACCACCACGATTGCTGCCGTTGATGCGGGCGTTCTCGGAAATGCCGACGCAGGCCTGACGTTGAAGTTGATCCAGCCAGTGGAGGGCGTGGTGAATACCTTCACCGTGCTCGCTCCAGGGCTCACCGGGGGTATTGCTCAAGAGAGCGTTGAATCGCTCCGCGCTCGCGTTGTTCGGTCCTACCGCGTGATCCCGCATGGCGGCTCAAAAGATGACTACGAAACCTGGGCGCTAGAGGTGCCCGGCGTCACGCGAGCATGGTGCCGTGGCAATTACCTTGGGCCAGGCACCGTTGGTTTGTTCGTGATGCGTGATGGTGACGCCGAGCCAGTGCCAAATCCCACGCAACTGGCTGAGGTGAAGGCCTATATCGATCCACTACGGCCAGTTACTGCTGAGCTTTATGTGCTGGCGCCGGTTGAAGTGCCGGTGTTCTACCAGATCCACGCCATACCCGACACGTCAGCAGTACGCGCCGCCATCCAGGCCCAGCTTGTGGACCTTCATGAGCGTGAAGCGGGACTCGGTGAAACGCTTTTGCTCACCCACATAGCCGAGGCTATCAGTGGGTCTGCCGGCGAGAGTGATCACCAGCTCATCGTGCCGTCAGCAAACGTTGTGCCCGCTGCCAACCAGCTTCTTACCTTCGGGGGCATCACATGGCTGTGATCAGAACGGCGGAAGAGTATCGAGTGCAGCTTCAGGGGCTGCTTCCATCTGGCCCCGCCTGGGATCCTGAGCTTGTGCCCGAAGTCGCGCTGGTGCTATCCGGCGTGGCTCTGGAGTTCTCCCGCGTGGATGCGCGGGCCGTGGCGCTGCTGAACGAAATGGACCCGGCAGGTGTGAGCGAGCTTGTCCCCGATTGGGAATCAATCATGGGCCTGCCAGACACCTGCCTCGGTCCGAACCCAGCGTTTGAGGATCGACGCCTGGCTGTTCGCCGGAGATTGGTGGAGGTGGGCGGGCAGAGCCGCGGCTACTTCATAGAGATCGCGGTAAGCCAGGGATACCCAAACGCGAATATCACCGAGCATAGAGCGCCCCGTATGGGGCGTTCTCGTTTTGGCTCCGCTCATTTCGGTACCTGGAACGCCCAGTTTATGTGGACGCTTAACACAGGCGGCCGGCAGCGGCAGGGTCGCCGGTTCGGCGTTAGCTACTGGGGCGAGCGATTCGGCACCAACCCGGGCAACGCACTGGAATGCCTTATCCGGCGACCGGCGCCGGCGCACACCGTTGTGCACATCAATTACGACTGAGGGGTAAGAACGTGGATTTTCCGAAAAGTGTGCCCAGCGTTGGGTTGGTAGATGGCAAATTTATCGATGAGGACGCAGTCGCCGGTACGCCCGGCTCGCTGATTCCGTCCGCCTGGGGGAATGCTGTAACCCAGGAAATTTTAAAAGTAATTCAGGAAGCTGGGCTGGAACCGGACGAAGACGACAACACCCAGTTGAACGCGGCCATCGATCAGAAGATATCCGGAGCCTCCGTTGCGTTTGCAAGTCAGCCCGAGGCTGAGGCCGGCGAGTCAGAGACCAAAGCGATGAGCCCGCTAAGGGTTTTCCAGGCTATCGCCAAAGTTGTTACTCAGGCTACTGAGTCAGCGTTCGGGTGGCTCAAGATTGCAACTCAGCCGCAGGTTAACGCAGGTTCGGATGATACTGCGGCAGTGACATCGAAAAAGCTGTCAACTGCTCTGCAGAATCAGGCGACGCAGGCGTTCACCACGAGCGGGACGGGAACAGCGCTTACCCTGACGCCGTCGCCTGCAATTCCTGCATACGCCGCGAAGCAGCGGTTCAGCGTGACGTTTCATGTGGACAGTGGTGCAGACCCAACGCTGAACGTCTCTGCGAAAGGTGCGAAGCTGCTCAAGCAATACAGTGCATCAGGCGCGAAGGTTGCAGCGGTGTTTTTCGCCGGCCAAGTTGGCGATGTGGTCTATGACGGCACCGATTGCGTTCTGCTGGACCAGCTGCCCACCACTACAAACAATTTGGTTGGTATCGCAGGCTCAGCGAAGAATTTGAGGGTTTCGACCACCGGCACAAGCGCAGTCGTTACGGTGTCCGCTGACGAGCTCGAGGTCGAAAGCACAGCCAATGCCTACACGACTCTTCGCGCGGTAGCCGTGGCACCATCGTTCGCGACTGCTGGTGTGGATGGGCTGGACGTAGGCGCTGCAAACTCACAAACGGCCTCGACTTGGTACGCGGTTTGGGTGATCTGGAACGGCACCACCAAGGCCGGACTGCTTTCCTTGAGCGGTACAGCTCCAACGTTGCCAGCCGGTTACACGCACGCGGCACGGGTTGCCTGGGTGAAAACAGATTCAACGGCGAATAAATACCCAATTTCATATATCCAATACGGAAAGTATGCGCAATATAAGGTAGCTACAGGCTCAAACTTGCCGGCACTCCCATTGATTGCCAGTGGTATCCAGGGGGCTATCAACACCCCTACCTATGTTCCTGTATCTGTGTCTGCCCTGGTTCCGCCTACCGCCTGTAAAATCTGCATTGTCGCCACTACTGGCACAGGCACAGGCACGCTGCTGGTCGCTCCAAATAACTCTTTTGGAGCTTCCAACTCTGCAACCAATCCACCGCCATTAGTAGTTGGACAGTCTGGAACAGGCACAACAAACACTGGATTTATTTCCATGGCTCTTGAGTCTGGGAGCGTGTACGTCGCACAACAAACATCGACCAATTTTACGCAAGTTTTTGGCTGGGAGGACGGCTTATGAGTTGGGCAATAAGATTAGACGGCGCCGGCTGCAGGTCGGTGGACTCTCCAGAAGATGTCATTAAAGGATTTGAACGTTATATGGCTACAGCCGATGGGCCACCACCAGAGCCTATCGCGCTACCTCTTACTGAAGAGCAAGCGAAAGCCTCAGCCGACCTAAAACGCGATGAGCTTTTGGCAGTTGCAGCGCTAAGAATTGCACCTTTGCAGGACGCAATTGATCTGGACTTGGCCTCCCAGGATGATATCGAAAGGCTAAATCTCTGGAAGAAATATAGAGTAGCTGTTAACCGGATATCAAGCGCGCCAGGGTACCCGCTTGATATAACGTGGCCAGTATCTCCAGATTAGACATTGGCCACTAAATAAATTGCATTAAGGCTCTATTGGCGGGCCCTCTAACATAAGAACTCTGTTTTGGTTGTAGCTTACTCCAAGTAAGCCCTTGCCATTGAACTCTATGTAAGTTGGGTCCGCTATGTGGATTCCTTTTTGTTCGATTAAAAGCTTGTCGCGGCGAGTAGTCCACTCAAGAGGTTTTTCAGGGGAGGCTGTGCTCATGGTGACATACCAAGCATCTTCTGAACTCCTATCGTGATAAAGCCCATGCAAGGCAATCATTTTTCCTTCTTTCATGATTAGCTCGGGGTTGCCACCGTTCTTTATGACGACACCAGATTGATTTGGTGTGAAGTCTATTTTTTCACCGAAGTCAACATAGCTGTATGCAATATCCATTCTGTCTAAAGATATCGAAGTTTCTGCAAGCATGTGCCATCTATTGCCGACAGGTAAAATTGCTACATTCCAGATATGCCCCCAGTTTGTACCAGGGGATTGCTTGACAATTGGCTCGCCCCCATTTGCCGGGAGCCAATTTTTTTGATCCTTCGATGAATACAGATACATATCATCGGAGCCTTCTGATTTTCCACAAGTTAAATAAAATGTTTCTTTATAAGTAAAGAAATAAGGAAACCTGCAAGATTCCTTCATTATTGGTGGTGATGACTTCTGCGGTGATGTACTAATCTGCGCATCTTTTATCAGACAAACCTTGTTTATTTCGCACTGATGAAAGAGATCGTACCCATCGCCATTTTTAACGAGGTGGACCTCAACCACATAACTTCCACCCCCTAGCGCCGCTTCAGATATTTTGTAATTTCCGCTCTGTAGTGAAAAATCAACCAGCGGTGGGTGGCTTGAACTTGAGGCCTGGGTGTGAGCGGATACACAGATAAATGCCAATGCTGCCAAGATTCTAGGTATGGACACAGTTAAAATCCTTTTAGTGATAAGGCGCATTCTCTCGAAATAAATCTGATTTTGCAAATCATGCGTGCGAGAAAATATTTCTGAATAATTTAGCAATTAAATTATGTTGGCGTAATACATGTTGAAAGTATGCGAAATGCGCTTTAGTTACAAAGATTAAACCATATCTTTAACGCGAGAGGATTAACCTTTTGACCACAATAAGCTCAATCGAAAAAACCAAGCTAGATAGTCGTTTGGAGTGTGCGCTTTTCGTTCACCAAGGAAGGCTGCTAGAAGCAGCATTCAGGCGAGACTGGTTTTCGACATTCGCGCACACGCTCGAAATCCGGGATTATTTTACAGACCAATTGCTAGCATCACACCCATGGTCAGGCGGCATGGGTACTGTAGTGGTTGACGATGCGCAGGTTATCCACGTGTTCGGCAATACGAACTGGGCGTCGTATAACAACAAAATCATAAAGTCCACGCTTGACCCTATCACCTTTGCGCCATCTGCCCCCATTGACGCGCTACTGGTCAACTCGCCGTTCAAATTCTATAACTTGGACATTACAAAGAGCGGTAGCAAGTGGCGCGCCATTGTTGAGATATCCAATGATCAAGGCCCAGCTATTTACTTTGCGGAATCTCCAGATCTGGTGAGCTGGGTTTACAAGGGTGGCCGCCTCGGCGCTCCGGGGGAATACGTAGGCTGCCCAAGTATCCACTGGGTGCCCGATCGCAACGCATTCCTGCTGACGTTCTTGAAATCAGTATCCGGTAAATTCGTCACGCGCGCGGCGAAGTCATCTGATAACTGTTTCACGTTCAGCTATTTCACCAGCAAGGGGCAAAACCCGGCAGGTAGCTATTTGCTTGATGCAGAACCTGGCACTGAGGGTAAAAATACCAGTGACCTGTCCATGGTTGAATTTGATGGAAAAGTCTACGGCGTCTACTTGACTGGCGATCAACAAACAATCGCCAGGCGAAATACGTTTCACTATGACGGGACTATGGCCCAGTTATACGACGAATTCTTTTGAGGCAGAACGCTATGCCGATCACCCAGCAGCAGTTGCCGGATTAGTATTGTTAAGTGAAATCTATTCGCCCGCTCACGCGGGCTTTTTTTTGCCTGGAGAAAATTATGAGCGCAGTTGAGAAAGATCGTGATGTTCTGGCCCGGACGCTGTGGGGCGAGGCGCGCGGAGAAGGCCTGGCGGGTCAGATCGCAGTTGCCTGGACCATCCGCAATCGGGTGTTCGACGGCAAGGCCAAGTCCTGGTGGGGGGAGGGCTATGCCGGGGTTTGCCTGAAGCCGTGGCAGTTCAGCTGCTGGAACCAGAACGACCCGAACTACGCCTACCTGAGTGGCGCTAAGCCGATCCCGGCCGCGCAGTTCGCCCAGGCTCAGAAGGCGGCTGACCAGGTGATGTCCGGCACGGTGCCAGATCCAACCGGCGGCGCTACCCACTATTACGCCACTACCATGCTAAAGCCACCTGCGTGGGCGGCCAAGGCAAAGGAGACTCTGCGCCTCGGTCACCATGTCTTTTTCAGGGACGTGCCGTGACCCATGTTCATTTGGCGTACATCAGGGCTGTGGCCCCCTGAGGACGGTCAGTTCCAGGAGAAGCCGCTGGTTTTCTACGCGAAGGTGTGAGTTCTGGCTGGCGATAATTTTAAGGCCCATGATCTCTTTGCTCTGCTCAGAGCTGTGCACGTTCGCAAGGCTGAGTTGTGAAGATATAGACCTGAGCTGTTCCTCCGCTGCGGCCTTCCCTGCGATCAATAGGTCGTTCATATGAACAAGGCCGGCGACGTTAGCCCGGGCCTTGGCCAGGTGGCGCTGCAAGTCGCTGATCTCGTCCTCCAGAAGGGCGCATTGGTGCTTGTACATTTCAAGCGGCGTGGTGCAGCCCAGCCACTCGCAGGTGTCTTCGTCGATGTTCATGGTCGTGCGCTCAAATGCTGTATGTACGTACAGTAGTCGAGGTTTGCCGGATTTGGGAGTGGTGTTCGTCGGCAGGACGCCGTGGCGGTATTTGCCCTGGGGAAATCTTCCCCAAAACGCAACCGTTTGGACCAATGTTTATTGGGTTTAGATGAGTCGCAAAAGATGGTGTTTTTGGAGGGTGTTTTCAGGCTCAAGGCCTTGATATTAAAGGCCTTGAGCGCTTCTTATGCGGCATCCCAGGCTTTGATGCCGAAAAGGTGCAACGTTTTGCTTGAAGCGGTCAAGGAATTGCCCCCCCTGCTTTACTGATGCAAGTGCCAATGAAAATGAAAGGTCACGGATTATGCCACGCCCAGAGATTTTGGGTGCCGCTCGTCAGCAGCGTGCGACTTTTGTGCAAAAGCCAGCGCGCAGCATAGGCCGGTAAGATAGCCGGGTAATATGGCACTTCAACGGCCAGTTGTTGCCTGATGTGTGTCGTTGCAAGCCGATCGTCCGGGAAACCCGCGTTATGCAAACCGCCTACACCGTTCTTATCCTGCTGATGCTGGTCAGCGTTTCGCGTCTGGTCGGGCGTGTCATCCCTCTGCCGTTACCCCTGGTGCAGATTGCCGCCGGCGCCTTGCTGGCCTGGCCCACGCTGGGGCTGCACGTGGCGCTGGACCCGGAGTTGTTCCTGTTTCTGTTCCTGCCACCGCTGCTGTTCTCCGATGGCTGGCGCATGCCCAAGCGCGAATTGTGGCGCCTGCGTGGGCCGATCCTGACGCTGGCCGTCGGGTTGGTGCTGTTCACCGTGGTCGGTGCTGGCTACTTCATTCATTGGCTATTGCCGACGATCCCGCTGCCGGTGGCCTTCGCCCTCGCGGCCGTGTTGTCGCCGACAGATGCCGTGGCCGTGTCGGCAATTGCCCAGAACCGCTTGCCGACGCCGCTGATGCATATGCTTCAGGGCGAAGCGTTGATGAATGACGCCTCGGGCCTGGTGACCTTCAAGTTCGCCTTGGCGGCCGCGTTGACCGGTGTGTTCTCGTTGGCCGATGCCAGCCTGACCTTTGTCTTGGTGGCCTTGGGCGGCCTGGCGGTGGGGGTGGCGCTGAGTTGGCTGGTCGGCCGCCTGCGTGCCTGGATGATTGCCCGGGGCTGGGACGACCCGGCAACGCATGTGGTGTTCATGTTGCTGTTGCCGTTTGCGGCCTACGTGTTGGCCGAACGGCTCGGCGCCTCGGGCATCTTGTCGGCGGTCGCGGCGGGCATGATGCAAAGCTGGCTCGACCTGCTGCCTCGCCAGACCAGTACGCGCCTGCTCAATCGCAGTGTCTGGTCATTGCTGGAATTTGCCTTCAATGGCCTGATCTTCCTGCTGCTGGGCCTGCAACTGCCGGACATTATCAAGGCCGTGGCCAGTCATGAGCCGACGCTGTGGCCCACCTTGTTGTATCGCTGCCTGGATGTGATTGCTATTTTCTTGGTGTTGGTGGTGCTGCGTTTTATCTGGGTGCAGAGCATCTGGCGCCTATCGGGTTTGCTCCGGCGACTGCGTGGGAAAAGTGAGTTGACCCTGGTGCCCACTGCGCGTTCCTGCTGGCTGTTGACCGTGGGCGGTGTGCGCGGTGCGGTGACCCTGGCCGGTGTAATGTCGGTGCCATTGCTGCTGGTGCCAGGCCAGGATTTCCCCGAGCGCGACCTGCTGATCTTTATCGCGGCCGGTGTGATCCTGCTGTCACTGATCGCTGCCTGCATCGCCCTGCCGCTGCTCTTGCGGGGCGTTGAAAAGAGTCCGGATGAAAAGCGCCATAACGAAGTGCGCGAGGCCTGGAAAAAAACCGCCGTGGCAGCGATTCACGCACTGGAGGCGGAAGAGCCCTTAGACTCGGAAACGTCCGACGCCGCCCAGGCGGCGCTGGCTACGGAGCTAAAGGCACGGTTGATGTCGGAATACCGCCATCAGTTGGAAGTGTTCAACGACTCGGCCGAAGCCCAGGCGCTCGCGATGCAGATGGACCTGCTTGAGCGAAAACTGCGGCTCAAGGCCCTGCGTGCGCAACGCTTGGAGTTGTACAGCTTGAGCCGTCATCACCAAATTGGTGATGACGTTTTGAGGGAAGTGTTGGCGGAGCTGGATATGAGTGAGGCGAATCTGGGCCAGATGAAATGACCCGGTTGCCTATCGACGACGCTGAATGAAGTCCCGAATACGCTCAGCCGCTTCCACACATTCGGCCAGCGGCGCAACCAACGCCAGGCGTACGCGCCCGGCGCCGGGGTTTACGCCATCCACTTCCCGGGAGAGGTACGAACCCGGCACCACGGTCACGTGTTCCTCCACGAACAAATCGCGGCAGAACGCGGCATCATCGCCTTGCACATTCGGCCACAGGTAGAAGCCGCCGTCCGGGGCCTGTACGTCCAGCACCGGCTTGAGGATCGCCAGCACGGCATCAAACTTCTCGCGGTACAGGTCGCGGTTGGCCTGCACATGGGCCTCGTCCTGCCAGGCCGCGATGCTTGCCAGCTGGGTTTGCACCGGCATCGCACAGCCATGGTAAGTGCGGTACAGCAGGAAACCCTTGAGGATCTCGGCGTCGCCAGCAACAAAACCGGAGCGCAGGCCTGGCAGGTTGGAGCGCTTGGACAGGCTGTGGAACACCACGCAACGCTTGAAGTCCTGGCGGCCCAGCTCGACGCACGCGCTGAGCAGGCCCGGTGGCGGGGTTTGTTCGTCGAAGTACAGTTCGCTGTAGCACTCGTCGGCGGCGATAACGAAGTCATATTCGTCGGCCAGGGCGATGAGTTTTTTCAGGGTGTCGACCGGGATCAGTGCACCGGTCGGGTTGCCGGGGGAGCAGAGGAACAGGATCTGGCAGCGTTTCCAGATGTCTGGCGATACCGCGTCGAAATCCGGGTTGAAGCCGTTTTCATCCAGGCATGGCAGGTAGTGCGGCTTGGCCCCGGCCAGGAACGCGGCGCCTTCGTAGATCTGGTAGAAGGGGTTCGGGCTGACCACCAGCGCGTCATCGCCCCGGTTGACCACGGTCTGGGTGAAGGCGAACAACGCTTCACGGGTGCCGTTGACCGGCAGCATAGTGCGCGCCGGATCCAGCCAGCCCTTGGGGACGTCGAAGCGGCGTTCGCACCAGCCACCGATGGCCTCGCGCAAGGCCGGGATGCCCAGGGTGGTGGGGTAGACCGCCATCTGGTCGAGGTTGTTAGCCAGGGCATCGGCAACGAACTGCGGCGATTTGTGCTTGGGTTCGCCGATGGACAACGCGATCGGGCGCTTGTCCGGGTTCGGCGTGACGCTGCCCAGCAGGGCGCGCAGCTTTTCGAACGGGTAGGGCTGGAGCTGGTTCAGGGCGTTGTTCATCGGTGGATCTCGTGCAAGGCGTTAAAAACTGGGAGGGAGCGGTGGGCCGCTCCTGGTATCAAATCGTCAGGCGCGTCAGCTCGACACCGGGTTCCTGGGGCACGCTCAACTGCTGCACGATCGCCGCCTGCAAGCGCAGGCACAGCTCCGGGTCGGACAGCGGCTGGTTATCGGCATCGGTAATAAAGAACACGTCCTCCACCCGCTCGCCGAGGGTCGCAATCTTGGCGTTCTGCAGTGACAAATCGAATTCCAGGAAAATGCCGCCGATCCGCGCCAGCAGGCCTGGCCGGTCCGGCGCGCTGAGTTCCAGTACGGTCACCGGGCGCTGTGCATCGTTGGAAATGGTCACCTGGGGCGCAAAGGCAAAGTGCTTGAGCTGACGCGGTACCCGGCGCTGGATGATCGTCGGGTAGTCGTCGGGGTTACGCAGGGCTTCGGTCAGGCCTTCGCGGATCTTTTTCACCCGCGCCGGGTTATCGCCGATGGACTCGCCTTCGGTGTCGAGCACGATATAGGTGTCGAGGGTGAACTGGCTGCTGGAGGTGATGACCCGGGCGTCATGGATATTCAGGTTGAGCTGGTCCATGGCCGCCACGGTCACGGCGAAGAAGTCGTGCTGGTCGGGTGCATAGATGAAGATCTGCGTGCCGCCTTCGAATTCGCGCTGGGTGGTTTCCTTGATCAACACCAGCGGGCCGCCATCGGCCGGCTGCTGCAGGATCGCGTCACTGTGCCAGGCGACATCGCCGGCGGTGTGGCGCAGGAAGTAATCGTCCCCCAATTGCGACCACAACTGCTCGACGTCGTCCGGGTCGTTGCCGCCGCGCACCAGGATGTCCAGGGCGGCGCTTTGGGTGCGGCGGATCTGCTCTTCGCGGTCCACCGGGTTTTCCAGGCCACGGCGCAGCGCGCGCTTGGTCTCGGTGTAGAGCTGGCGCAACAGGCTGGCGCGCCAGGAGTTCCACAGGGTCGGGTTGGTGGCGTTGATGTCGGAGACGGTCAGCACGTACAGGTAGTCGAGGCGGGTTTCATCGCCGACGATCCCGGCGAAGTCGTGGATCACCTGCGGGTCGGACAAGTCCTTGCGCTGGGCAGTGGTCGACATCACCAGGTGGTTCTGCACCAGCCACACGATCAGGCGGCTGTCCCACAGTGGCAACTGGTGGCGCTGGCAGAACGCCTCGGCATCCACCGCGCCGATTTCCGAGTGGTCGCCATGCCGGCCCTTGCCGATGTCGTGGTACAGGCCGGCGAGGTAGATCAACTCCGGCTTGGGCAGCTTGGCCATGAGCTTGCTGGCCAGCGGGAATTTCTCTGATACCTGGGTGTACTGCAACTTGCGCAAGTGCTTGATCAGGTTGAGGGTGTGGGCGTCCACGGTGTAGATGTGGAACAGGTCGTGCTGCATCTGCCCGACGATAAACCCGAACTCCGGCAGGTAACGCCCGAGGATGCCATAGCGGTTCATGCGCCGCAGGTTGCGATGGATGCCGATCTTGCACTTGAACAGCTCGATAAACAGGCTGGTGTTGCGAATGTCGTTGCGAAAGTCGTCGTCGATCAGGTGACGGTTTTCCCGCAGCAGGCGGATGGTGTCGGCGCGTACGCCCTTGATTTCCGGCTGCTGGGCCATCAGCACGAAGATTTCCAGCATGGCGAACGGAGTGCGGCGGAACACGTTGTCGTTGCGTGCCTCGATATAGCCGTCGTGCAGTTGGAAGCGCGAATTGATCGGCTGCGGCGGTGCTTCGTCTTCCGGAGCGAGGATCACTTCTTCGAAATGCTGGATGATCAGGTCGCTGAGCTGGGCAATGCTCATGACCACCCGGTAGTACTGCTGCATGAAGCTTTCGATGCTGGTCTTCGCGTCTTCGCCTTCAAACCCCAGCAGGGTGGCGATGGAGCGCTGGTGGTCGAACAGCAGGCGATCTTCGGAGCGCCCGGCGAGCATGTGCAGGGCGTAGCGCACTTTCCACAGGAATTCCTGGGACGACGCCAGCAGGGCATTTTCGCTCTCTACCAGGAAGCCTTCGCCGGCCAGGGCGCGCAGGTTCAGGGTGCCGTATTGGCGACGTGCGACCCACAGAATCGTCTGGATGTCGCGCAACCCGCCCGGCGAGCCTTTGACGTTGGGTTCGAGGTTGTATTCGGTGTCGTTGTACTTGTGGTGCCGGGCCTTCTGCTCGGCACGCTTGGCCAGGAAGAAATCCTTGCTCGGCCACATGTGCGCGGTGCTGGTGACTTCGAGCATGCGCTGGCGCAGGCGCTCGGGGCCGGCGATGGTGCGGCTTTCCATCAGGTTGGTGATGACGGTCAGGTCGGCGCGGGCCTCTTCGGCGCACTCATCCACCGAGCGCACGCTCTGGCCGACTTCCAGGCCGATGTCCCACAGCAGTGTCAGAAAGCGCTCGATGGAGTCGCGAAAGATCTCATGGTCGGCGCTGTCCAGCAGGATCAGCAGGTCGATGTCGGAGTACGGGTGCAGCTCGCCACGACCGTAGCCGCCGACCGCCACCAGGGCAATATCGGCGTCTTCGCTCCAACTGAACTGTTCCCAGGCTTTTTGCAGGATGTTATCGACGAACCAGGCGCGGTCTTCGATCAGCCGGCGGATGTCCCGGCCGCTGCGAAAGCGCTCGTCGAGCACCTCGCGGGCCTGGCGGATCGCCTTTTTGAATGCGGCGATGGGGCTCGCTTTCAGTGCCAGCTCGGCCTGGAACTGGCCACGGTCGAAGAGTTCGGGATCCACCTGGGGCATTGATCGGCTTTCCTTTCTATCTATCAGTCAGTCACAACACAGTTTGGGAAAACCTTGGCAGCCCTTCACGCCGAAACGCGTGGGATCGTGTCGTCGGCGCGCAGGGTGAAGATCTCGTAGCCGGTCTCGGTGACCAGCAGGGTGTGTTCCCACTGGGCCGAGAGCTTGCGGTCCTTGGTGATGGCGGTCCAGCCGTCGCCCAGCACCTTGGTGTCGGCCTTGCCCTGGTTGATCATCGGCTCGATGGTAAAGGTCATGCCTGCCTTGAGCTCCATGCCGGTGCCGGCGCGGCCGTAGTGCAGGATCTGCGGTTCTTCGTGGAAGACCGTGCCGATACCGTGGCCGCAGAATTCGCGCACCACCGAGAAACCGTTCTTTTCGGCGTGCTTCTGGATCACTTCACCGATGTCGCCCAGGCGGCAGCCAGGCTTGACGATCTCGATGGCTTTGTACATGCATTCCTGGGTGACCTGGGACAGGCGCTCGGCCCACACCGGCACGGTGCCGACGTGGAACATGCGGCTGGTGTCGCCGAAGTAGCGGTCCTTGATCACGGTGACGTCGATGTTCAGGGTGTCGCCGTCCTTCAACGGCTTGTCGCCCGGAATCCCGTGGCAGACCACGTGATTGACCGAAGTACAGATCGACTTGGGGAAGCCCTTGTAGTTCAGCGGCGCAGGAATGGCGCCCTGCACATTGACTATATAGTCGTGGCAGATCTGGTTCAGGGTTTCCGTGGTAACGCCGGGCTTGACGTGCTCGGCGATCATTTCCAGCACGTCGGCAGCCAGTTTGCCGGCAATGCGCATGCCGGCGATGTCTTCGGCGGTTTTCAAACTAACGGTCATACAGGCTCTCTCTAGCGCGATGCGCTGAAATCAATACGGTTTACGGGCGTGCGACAAAAGGTTGCAGAGTTCGCACAAGCGCCAAAAAACGCGATTCTAACAGACGCGGGCGGCAAATCATGAGCCCCCGACGATCGCTTCTCTCTATCAAATGGGGTTATATCGGCTCTATTCAAAGGGTTGCGTACACGTCGCCCACGCCAAATGTGATTGCGTGTTTCGTTTTCGCCCTTCGTGTGGTATAAAATGCGCCGCTTTCCGGGGATACCCCGAAAAGCTTAAATCCACACACGTGTCGACACGATGACCTGGGTGCCGGAGGCCTTGATGCCGCTGGTTGGTCATTGGGATACGTGGAGGCCAAACCCGACTTATTAAGGAACTATCATGTCCCAAGTCAACATGCGCGATATGCTGAAGGCCGGTGTGCACTTCGGTCACCAGACCCGTTACTGGAACCCGAAAATGGGTAAGTACATTTTCGGCGCGCGTAACAAGATCCACATCATCAACCTTGAAAAAACCCTGCCAATGTTCAACGAAGCTCTGACTTTCGTAGAGCGCCTGGCCCAGGGCAAAAACAAGATCCTGTTCGTCGGCACCAAGCGTTCCGCTGGTAAGATCGTTGCTGAAGAAGCAGCACGTTGCGGTTCGCCGTACGTCGATCACCGCTGGTTGGGCGGCATGCTGACCAACTTCAAAACCATCCGTGCTTCCATCAAGCGTCTGCGTGACCTTGAAGTGCAGGCCGAAGACGGTACTTTCGCCAAGCTGACCAAGAAAGAAGCGCTGATGCGCACTCGTGACCTGGAAAAGCTCGATCGTTCCCTGGGTGGTATCAAGGACATGGGCGGTCTGCCTGACGCACTGTTCGTTATCGACGTTGATCACGAGCGCATCGCGATCACCGAAGCCAACAAGCTGGGCATTCCTGTTATCGGCGTAGTCGATACCAACAGCAGCCCGGAAGGCGTTGACTACATCATCCCAGGCAACGATGACGCCATCCGCGCCATCCAGCTGTACATGGGTTCGATGGCTGACGCTGTCATCCGTGGTCGCAACCACGTTGCTGGTGGCACCGAGCAGTTCGTTGAAGAAGCTCCGGTAGCCGCAGCTGAGTAATTGACGCCCTGGCGTTGACTCAGTAAGCAAAAAGGGGGCTTGGCCCCCTTTTTGCCACCTCGAAAACCATTTGTCAGCAGCGCAGCTACATCACCTGTAACGTGCAGCGGCTAACAAGGGTGGTTCGGGAAGAATTGATCCCCCGTTCGATCGGGTGGAATGGTTGAAAACCTATCCAAGAGGAATTTGAAAATGGCAGCAATTACTGCAGCGTTGGTTAAAGAACTGCGTGAGCGTACCGGCGAAGGCATGATGGATTGCAAGAAAGCCCTGGAAAAGGCTGACGGCGACATCGAAAAAGCCATTGATGACATGCGTGCTTCCGGCGCCATCAAGGCTGCCAAGAAAGCAGGCAACGTGGCTGCTGAAGGCGCTATCGCTCTGAAAGAAGACGGCAAATCTGCTGTTCTGCTGGAAGTGAACTCCCAGACCGACTTCCTGGCCCTGCAGGACGACTTCAAGGCATTTGTTGCTGCCAGCGTTGAAAAAGCGTTCGCCGACAAGCTGACTGACGTCGCTCCGCTGATCGCCGCTCAAGAAGCTGATCGCCTGGTACTGGTCGGCAAGGTTGGCGAAAACGTCAACATCCGTCGCCTGGTACGCGTTGAAGGTGATGTTGTCGGTGGTTACCTGCACGGCAACAAGATCGGCGTTGCAGTGGTCCTGAAAGGCGGCAACGTTGAGCTGGCCAAAGACATCGCTATGCACGTAGCGGCCAGCAACCCTGAGTTCCTGCTGCCTTCGGAAGTTTCTGCCGAAGCGATCGAGCGTGAAAAAGCTGTGTTCCTGCAGCTGAACGAAGAAAAAATCAAAGGCAAGCCAGAAAACATTGTTGAGAACATGGTCAAGGGCCGTATCAGCAAGTTCCTGGCCGAAGCAAGCCTGGTTGAGCAGGCGTTCGTCAAGAACCCTGAAGTCAAGGTTGGCGAACTGGCCAAGAAAGCCGGTGCTGAAATCGTTTCCTTCACTTACTTCAAGGTAGGCGAAGGCATCGAGAAGCCGGTCGACAACTTCGCTGAAGAAGTTGCTGCCCAGCTGGCTGCCGCCAAGCAATAAGACAGTTTTTAACTGTCGCCCGAAAGAGGCTGCCCGCTCACGCGCGCAGCCTCTTTTCAAATGGGCAGGCCGATTTAATTTGGCTTACCCTCGGAACTGGCTTACAAAGCCGTGTTCCGATGGCGCTGTGAGAGCGTCCAGCTAGAGTGAACGCAAGCCGTAAACGGCTCGCCAAGAATTTTTTAAAAATACGCCGCAGGAGAGATTCGCAATGGCTCAGCAGGGCAGTGGTTATCAGGCTCGCTATAAACGCATTCTACTCAAGCTTAGCGGCGAGGCCCTGATGGGCTCGGAAGAGTTCGGGATCGACCCCAAGGTACTCGACCGCATGGCGCTGGAAGTCGGCCAGTTGGTCGGCATCGGCGTACAGGTCGGCCTGGTGATCGGTGGCGGTAACCTGTTCCGCGGCGCAGCACTGAGTGCGGCCGGCATGGATCGGGTCACCGGCGACCACATGGGCATGCTGGCCACTGTGATGAACGCCCTGGCCATGCGTGACGCCCTGGAGCGTGCCAATATCTCGGCTATCGTGATGTCGGCTATTTCCATGGTGGGTGTGACCGATCACTATGATCGTCGCAAAGCCATGCGCCACCTGAACGCCAAAGAGGTGGTGATCTTCGCTGCCGGTACCGGCAACCCGTTCTTCACCACGGACTCGGCTGCTTGCCTGCGCGCCATCGAGATCGATGCCGACGTGGTGCTCAAGGCGACCAAGGTAGATGGCGTGTACACCGCAGACCCATTCAAAGACCCGCATGCCGAGAAGTTCGATCATCTGACCTACGATGAAGTGCTGGATCGCAAGCTGGGCGTGATGGACCTGACGGCTATTTGCCTGTGCCGCGACCACAAGATGCCGCTGCGCGTATTTAACATGAACAAGCCCGGTGCCCTGCTGAATATCGTACACGGCGGCGCGGAAGGGACTCTGATCGAGGAAGGCCAACAATGATCAACGAAATCAAGAAAGACGCCCAAGCGCGTATGCAGAAATCCCTGGAGTCTCTGAGCCACGCATTTGGCCAGATTCGTACCGGCAAGGCGCACCCGAGCATCCTGGGCAGCGTGATGGTGCCTTATTACGGCGCTGATACCCCGCTGAGCGGCGTGGCCAACGTTACCGTAAAGGATTCGCGCACCCTGCAGGTCGTGGCTTTCGAGCGCAACATGCTCGCTGCAGTCGACAAGGCCATCCAGAGCGCCGGCCTGAACCTCAACCCGACCAACCTGGGTGAGTTGCTGTTGATCTCCATGCCGGCCCTGACTGAAGAAACCCGCAAGGGCTTCACCAAGCAGGCCCGCAGCGCGGCTGAAGATGCGCGTGTTGCAGTGCGTAACATTCGTCGTGATGCCTTGGGCGAGCTGAAGAAGTTGGTCAAGGACAAGGAAATCAGCGAAGACGAAGAGCGTCGTGCCGTCGCCGATATCGACAAGCTGACCAAGGAAGCCGAGGCGAAGATCACCCAGGCAACCGAAGAAAAAGAAAAGGACCTGATGGCCGTATAAGGGGTCAGGACGCCTTCATGGAAAAGACCAAGCAGACTGTGCCCTCCGTGGTGCCGCGCCATGTCGCGATCATCATGGATGGGAATAATCGCTGGGCGAAGAAGCGTTTTATGCCGGGTGTTGCCGGGCATAAGGCGGGTGTCGATGCGGTACGGGCCGTGATCGAGGTGTGTGCCGAGGCCAAGGTCGAGGTATTGACCCTGTTCGCGTTCTCCAGTGAAAACTGGCAGCGGCCCGCCGAAGAAGTCAGTGCCTTGATGGATCTGTTCTTCAAGGCCCTGCGTCGTGAGGCCAAGCGCCTGAATGACAACAACATCAGCCTGCGCATCATCGGCGACCGCTCGCGCTTTCACCCGGAACTGCAGGCGGCCATGCGTGAAGCCGAGGCGATCACTGCCGGCACTGACCGCTTTGTGCTGCAAATCGCCGCCAATTACGGTGGCCAGTGGGACATTGCCCAGGCTGCGCAGCGACTGGCCCGCGAAGTGCAGGCCGGTCATCTGCGGCCGGACGACATCACGCCTGAACTGTTACAGACCTGCCTGGTGACCGGCGACCTGCCGTTGCCTGACTTGTGTATCCGTACCGGTGGTGAGCATCGCATCAGCAATTTCCTCTTATGGCAATTGGCCTATACCGAGCTGTACTTCTCCGACCTGTTCTGGCCGGACTTCAAACACGATGCCATGCGCACTGCGCTGGCCGATTTCGCTTCCCGTCAGCGTCGCTTCGGTAAAACGAGTGAGCAGATCGAAGCTGGAGCCCGGGTTTAAATGCTTAAACAACGAATCATCACAGCACTGATACTGTTGCCGATTGCCTTGTGCGGGTTTTTCCTGCTGGATGGCTCCGGCTTTGCGCTGTTTATCGGCCTGGTGGTCACCCTGGGTGCCTGGGAATGGGCGCGATTGGCAGGTTTCAATGCGCAGCTGCCGCGTGTGGCGTATGCCCTTGTGGTGGCGGTACTGCTGTTTCTGATGCATACCCTGTCGAGCATTATCGTGCCCTGGGTGTTGGGGGCAGCGGTGCTGTGGTGGGCGCTTGCGACCTACCTGGTGCTGACTTTTCCGCGCAGCAGTGGCCAGTGGTCCAGTGTCGCCAGCAAGCTGGTGATTGGCTTGTTGATTCTGTTGCCTGCCTGGCAAGGGCTGGTGGAGATCAAGAATTCGCCGATGGGTAACTGGCTGATCATGGCGGTGATGGTGCTGGTCTGGGGTGCAGACATCGGCGCCTACTTCTCTGGCCGGGCATTCGGCAAGCGCAAGCTGGCGCCGTCAGTCAGTCCGGGCAAGAGTTGGGAAGGCGTGTATGGCGGCCTGGCGTTGACGCTGGTGATCACGCTTGTGGTGGGTCTGGTGCGCGACTGGTCGGCGAAGGAAATCTTCCTGGCCCTGCTGGGCACGGCCATCGTCGTATTTATCTCGGTGGTCGGTGATCTCACCGAAAGCATGTTCAAGCGCCAGGCCGGGATCAAGGACAGCAGCAACCTGCTGCCGGGTCATGGCGGGGTGCTGGATCGTATCGATAGCCTTACCGCAGCCATCCCGATCTTTGCCGTGCTGTTGTGGATGACCGCTTCGTGAGCCGCCTGCAACAAGTGACCGTGCTGGGTGCAACCGGCTCGGTAGGGTTGAGCACCCTGGATGTGATCGCTCGTCATCCTGACCGCTATCAAGTGTTTGCCCTGACCGGGTTCACCCGCCTCAGCGAACTGCTGGCACTGTGCGTGCGTCACGTGCCGCGCTTTGCCGTGGTGCCCGGGCGTTCGGCGGCACGGGGCCTGCAGGATGATCTGCGGGCTGCCGGGCTGGCCACTCAGGTGCTGGTGGGGGAGGAGGGGTTGTGCCAGGTCTCGGCCGATGCCGAGGTGGATACGGTGGTGGCCGCTATCGTCGGTGCCGCCGGCTTGCGTCCGACCTTGGCTGCCGTGGATGCGGGCAAGAAAATCCTGCTGGCCAACAAAGAAGCGTTGGTGATGTCCGGCGCGCTCTTCATGCAGGCGGTGCGCAAGAGCGGCGCCGTACTGCTGCCCCTCGACAGTGAACACAATGCGATCTTCCAATGCATGCCCGGCGACTTTGCTCGCGGTCTGGGCCAGGTGGGTGTGCGTCGGATTCTGCTGACCGCGTCGGGTGGTCCTTTCCGGCAAACTCCCTTGGGGGAGTTGGAGCAGGTGTCTCCGGACCAGGCGTGCGCTCATCCTAACTGGTCGATGGGGCGCAAGATCTCCGTGGACTCGGCAAGCATGATGAATAAAGGCCTGGAGTTGATCGAAGCCTGCTGGTTGTTCGATGCGCGACCGGATCAGGTCGAGGTGGTGATTCACCCGCAAAGTGTGATTCATTCACTGGTCGACTACGTGGATGGCTCGGTATTGGCCCAATTGGGCAATCCGGATATGCGCACCCCGATCGCCAATGCCCTGGCCTGGCCGGAGCGAATTGATTCCGGCGTGGCGCCACTGGATCTGTTTGCCATTGCCCGCTTGGACTTCGAGGCGCCGGACGAGCAACGTTTTCCGTGCCTGCGTCTGGCACGTGAGGCCGCGGAGGCGGGTAACAGCGCGCCGGCGATGCTCAATGCGGCGAATGAAGTGGCCGTGGCGGCGTTTCTCGAACGGCGCATCCGCTTTCCGCAGATCGCGAGTATCATCGAGGACGTCCTGAGTCTTGAGCCCGTGGTCGCGGTGAACGACCTCGGCGCGGTATTCGAGGCGGACACCAAGGCGCGCGCCTTGGCCGAGCAATGGTTGGACCGCAACGCGCGTTAGTCTTGTGGGCGCGATTGAGCCTTGGGGCACTGGATTGGAATGCGGAGAAATTAGATGAGTGCGCTTTACATGATTGTCGGCACCCTGGTTGCTCTGGGTGTGCTGGTTACCTTCCACGAATTCGGCCACTTCTGGGTGGCACGTCGTTGCGGCGTCAAGGTACTGCGCTTTTCCGTCGGCTTCGGCATGCCGCTGGTTCGCTGGCACGACCGGCACGGCACCGAGTTCGTGATCGCGGCCATCCCGTTGGGTGGCTATGTCAAGATGCTCGATGAGCGTGAAGGCGAAGTGCCGGCCGATCAGGTGGACCAATCCTTCAATCGCAAGACCGTTCGTCAGCGTATCGCCATTGTTGCGGCCGGTCCGATCGCCAACTTCCTCCTGGCGATGCTGTTTTTCTGGGTCCTGGCCATGCTCGGCAGCGAGCAGGTGCGTCCTGTCATCGGCGCGGTCGAGGCGGACAGTATCGCCGCCAAGGCAGGTCTGGTCGCAGGGCAGGAAATTGTTTCCATTGATGGTGAGCCGACGACGGGTTGGGGCGCGGTCAATTTGCAGCTGGTACGTCGTTTGGGTGAAAGCGGCACCGTCAACGTCGTGGTGCGTGAGCAGGATTCCAGTGCCGAGACCCCGCGCACGTTGGCCTTGGACCATTGGCTCAAGGGCGCTGACGAGCCTGATCCGATCAAGTCCCTGGGCATCCGTCCATGGCGTCCTGCGCTGCCGCCAGTGCTTGCCGAGCTGGATCCGAAGGGTCCGGCCCAGGCCGCGGGTCTGAAAACCGGCGATCGCTTGCTGGCCCTCGATGGCCAGGCGTTGGGTGAGTGGCAGCAGGTAGTCGACCTGGTGCGCGTACGCCCTGATACAAGGATTGTGCTGAAAATTGAGCGTGACGGTGCTCAAATTGACGTCCCCGTGACCCTGGCTGTACGTGGGGAAGCCAAGGCGGCCGGGGGTTACCTGGGTGCAGGCGTCAAGAGTCCGGAGTGGCCGCCCTCGATGGTGCGTGAGGTCAGTTTCGGGCCGCTGGCGGCCATTGGCGAGGGTGCAAAACGCACCTGGACCATGAGTGTGCTGACCCTCGAATCCCTCAAGAAAATGTTGTTCGGCGAGCTCTCGGTAAAAAACTTGAGTGGACCGATAACCATTGCTAAAGTGGCGGGCGCTTCTGCCCAGTCGGGTGTCGCGGATTTCCTGAATTTCCTGGCTTATCTGAGTATCAGCCTGGGTGTTCTGAATTTGCTGCCCATTCCAGTATTGGATGGGGGGCATCTGTTGTTTTATCTGGTCGAGTGGGTGCGTGGTCGCCCCTTGTCGGATCGGGTGCAGGGTTGGGGGATACAGATCGGTATCAGCTTGGTGGTCGGGGTGATGTTATTAGCCTTGGTCAACGATCTGGGTCGACTGTAACGCTTCGCTGAATTGCGAATCTGCCGCATTTTGCGGCAGTTTGTTTATTGCCAGTTGGAATAAGAAAGGACTTCATGAAACGTCTGCTGCTAACTGCGGTTCTCACCGTATTGATGATCGCCGAAGTTCACGCCGAGTCCTTCACCATCTCCGATATTCGCGTCAACGGCCTCCAGCGGGTTTCCGCGGGTAGTGTCTTTGGTGCCTTGCCGTTGAACGTCGGGGAACAGGCTGATGACCGTCGCCTGGTGGAATCCACTCGTGCGCTGTTCAAAACCGGGTTCTTTCAAGACATCCAACTGGGTCGCGAAGGTAACGTCCTGGTCATCACCGTCGTCGAGCGACCTTCCGTCGCCAGTATCGAGATCGAAGGCAACAAGGCGATCTCCACTGAAGACCTGATGAAAGGCTTGAAGCAATCCGGCCTGGCCGAGGGCGAGATCTTCCAGCGCGCCACCCTTGAAGGTGTGCGTAACGAACTGCAGCGCCAGTACGTTGCCCAGGGTCGCTACTCCGCGACCGTGGAAACGGAAGTCGTGCCGCAGCCTCGTAACCGTGTCGGCCTCAAGGTCAACATCAACGAAGGTACTGTGGCGGCCATTCAGCACATCAACGTGGTGGGCAACACCAAGTTCGCTGATGAAGACCTGATCGACCTGTTCGAGCTCAAGACCACCAACTGGTTGTCTTTCTTCAAGAACGATGACAAGTACGCCCGCGAAAAACTCTCCGGTGACCTGGAACGCCTGCGTTCCTACTACCTGGACCGTGGCTATATCAACATGGATATCGCTTCGACCCAGGTGTCCATCACCCCGGACAAGAAGCACGTCTACATTACTGTCAACGTCAACGAAGGCGAGAAGTACAAGGTTCGTGACGTGAAGCTCAGCGGCGACTTGAAAGTGCCTGAAGACCAGGTCAAGGCCCTGTTGCTGGTGCAGAAAGACCAGGTGTTCTCGCGCAAGCTGATGACCACCACGTCCGAACTGATCACCCGTCGCCTGGGTAACGAAGGCTATACCTTCGCCAACGTCAACGGCGTGCCTACCCCCCACGATGAAGACCACACCGTGGACATCACCTTTGTCGTCGACCCAGGCAAGCGTGCCTACGTGAACCGCATCAACTTCCGTGGCAACACCAAGTCCGCGGACGAAGTGCTGCGCCGCGAAATGCGCCAGATGGAAGGTGGCTGGGCATCGACTTACCTGATCGACCAGTCCAAGACCCGTCTTGAGCGCCTGGGCTTCTTCAAGGAAGTGAACGTCGAAACGCCAGCCGTACCGGGTGTGGATGACCAGGTTGACGTGAACTACGCCGTGGAAGA
The DNA here is from genome assembly GCF_900067035.1 of Pseudomonas sp. 1 R 17. Lineage (NCBI taxonomy): Bacteria > Pseudomonadati > Pseudomonadota > Gammaproteobacteria > Pseudomonadales > Pseudomonadaceae > Pseudomonas > Pseudomonas sp. 1 R 17. Next base: position 26,944 of record NZ_FKLB01000069.1, on the reverse strand, counting down.
GCAAGCGTCGGGTTCGATCACCGCCAGTGTCGGTTTCGCACAGAGTGCCGGCCTGATCCTCGGTGGTTCCATCACCCAGAACAACTTCCTGGGTACCGGTAACAAGGTGTCCATCGGCCTGACCCGAAGCGAATACCAGAGCCGTTATAACTTCGGTTATGTCGACCCCTACTGGACCGCGGACGGTGTCAGCCTGGGCTACAACGCCTTCTATCGCACCACCGACTACAAAGACCTTGACGTCGACGTAGCCAGCTATGCAATCGACAGCCTGGGCGTAGGCGCCAACATCGGTTACCCGATCAGCGAGACCTCGCGCCTGACCTTCGGCCTGACTGCGCAACAGGATGAGATCAAGACCGGTGTGTACACCGTGGACGAGATCTTCGACTTCACTCGCAAGGAAGGCGACAAGTTCCTGAACTTCAAGGCGTCCGCCGGCTGGTCCGAGTCGACCCTGAACAAAGGCGTGCTTGCCACCCGTGGCCATTCCCAGAGCCTGACGCTGGAAGCAACGACGCCGGGCAGCGACCTGTCGTTCTTCAAGCTCGATTACCGTGGCCAGTTGTTCCAGCCGCTGAGCGATAACTACACCATGCGCCTGCACACCGAGCTGGGTTATGGCGACGGTTATGGTTCCACCAATGGGCTGCCGTTCTACGAGAACTACTACGCGGGTGGCTTCAACTCCGTGCGGGGCTTCAAGGACAGCACCCTGGGTCCACGTGGTACACCGAGCCGTGGCGTTGGTGTGACCGGTAACCAGGGCACCGTAGCTGACTCCGACAACGACCCGCTGCCATTCGGTGGTAACGTGTTGATCCAGGGTGGTGCGGAAATCCTGTTCCCGCTGCCGTTCGTCAAGGATCAGCGGTCCCTGCGTACTTCGGTCTTCTGGGATGTGGGTAACGTTTTCGACTCCAAGTGCGAACAGATCACCAACCCAAGCGGCGTGAAGTCACGGACTGAGTGCAACGACGTGAGCCTCAGCAACCTGGCGAGCTCGGTGGGTGTCGGTGTGACCTGGGTGACTGCGCTTGGCCCGTTGAGCTTTGCTCTGGCCATGCCGATCAAGAAACCGGATAACGCTGAAACCCAGATTTTCCAATTCTCCCTCGGCCAGACGTTCTAAGCGTCTGACCCAAGATAACGACAACGGATTCTGTAGGAGTACATCGTGCGTAAGTTGACTCAATTGGTTCTGCTGGCCACCGTGCTGGTAGCCACCCCGGCCTTCGCCGAAATGAAAATCGCCGTCCTGAACTATCAGATGGCCCTGCTGGAATCCGATGCGGCCAAGAAATACGCCGTGGATGCCGAGAAAAAATTCGGTCCGCAACTGACCAAGCTCAAGACGTTGGAAAGCAGCGCCAAGGGTATCCAGGACCGTCTGGTAGCGGGTGGCGACAAGATGCAGCAAGGCGAGCGCGAGCGTCTGGAGCTTGAGTTCAAGCAAAAGGCCCGTGACTACCAGTTCCAATCCAAGGAGCTGAACGAAGCCAAGGCTGTTGCCGACCGTGAAATGCTGAAACAGCTGAAGCCTAAACTCGACAGCGCCGTGGAAGAAGTCATCAAGAAAGGTGCCTTTGACCTGGTGTTCGAGCGTGGCGCAGTGATTGACGTCAAGCCTCAATACGACATCACCCGTCAGGTGATCGAGCGCATGAACCAGCTGAAGTAAGCCATGACCGCGACTATCAAGCTCGGCGAGTTGGCCGAGTTCCTGGGAGCCACCTTGCGTGGTTCCCCGGAGAAGGAAATTACTGGGCTAGCCACCTTGCAGGAGGCTGGCCCAGCTCAGTTGAGCTTCCTCGCAAACCCCCAATACCGTAAATACCTGGTCGACTGCCAGGCCGCAGCCGTGTTGCTGAAGGCCGCTGACGCCGAGAGTTATGCCGGGGATGCCCTGGTAGTGGCTGACCCCTACTTGTCGTACGCAAAGGCGTCGCATCTGTTCGACCCGAAGCCCAAGGCAGCAGGTGGTGTTCATCCGTCTGCGGTTATCGCCGATGATGCCCAGGTTGACCCTGCGGCCAGCATCGGTGCGTTTGCGGTGATCGAGAGCGGTGCACGCATCGCGGCCGGTGTAACGGTCGGTGCGCATTGCTTTATCGGCGCTCGCTGTGTAATCGGCGCCGACGGTTGGCTGGCACCTCGCGTGACCCTGTACCACGACGTGCGCATCGGTGAACGTGTGGTCATTCAGTCGGGTGCCGTGATCGGTGGTGAAGGCTTCGGTTTTGCCAACGCCAAGGGCGTCTGGCACAAGATTGCCCAGGTCGGCGGTGTATTGATCGGCGACGACGTGGAAATCGGTGTCAACACGGCTGTCGATCGCGGAGCCCTGGCCGATACCGTGATCGGTAACGGCGTGAAGCTCGACAACCAGATCCAGATCGCCCACAACGTGCAGATTGGCGATCACACCGCCATGGCCGCGTGTGTAGGCATTTCCGGCAGCACCCGGATCGGCAAGCATTGCATGCTCGCCGGTGGCGTAGGGCTGGTGGGGCATATCGATATTTGCGACAACGTTTTCATCACCGGTATGACCATGGTGACCCACTCGATTACCGAACCGGGGGCCTACTCATCTGGTACCGCCATGCAGCCCGCAGCTGAATGGCGCAAGAGCGCAGCACGTTTGAGGCAGCTCGACGACATGGCTCGACGTCTCAAACAGCTGGAAAAGCGTGTTGGGGACGTGACCCCTGGCGGTAATGCTTCATCAGAAGGCTGATACCATTTCCATATCAAGTGTGCACAGCCGCTAGACTGCCTCCTTGATTTGCTAGCGGGGCGTGCGTTTAGTCGCCCGCCCCCAATCTTTATTACAGGCTTCCCCCCGAAATGATGGACATCAACGAGATTCGCGAATACCTGCCTCACCGTTACCCGTTCCTGCTGGTGGACCGTGTAGTGGACCTCAATGTTGAGGAAAAGCGCATTCGTGCCTACAAGAATGTCAGCATCAACGAACCGTTCTTCAACGGTCACTTTCCCGCGCATCCCATCATGCCGGGCGTATTGATCATCGAAGCAATGGCCCAGGCTGCCGGTATCCTTGGTTTCAAAATGCTCGACCTCAAGCCTGCCGACGGCACGCTTTACTATTTCGTCGGCTCCGACAAGTTGCGCTTTCGCAACCCGGTTACCCCGGGTGACCAGTTGATCCTGGAAGCCAAGTTCATCAGCTGCAAGCGCCAGATCTGGAAGTTCGAATGCCAGGCCTCGGTAGATGGCAAGCCGGTTTGCTCTGCCGAGATCATCTGTGCGGAACGCAAACTATGAGTTTGATTGACCCTCGCGCAATCATCGATCCGTCGGCCGTACTGGCCGCCGACGTTGAGGTCGGCCCCTGGTCGATCATCGGCGCAGGTGTGGAAATCGGCGAGGGGACTGTCATCGGGCCGCACGTGATCCTCAAGGGTCCGACCCGCATTGGCAAACATAACCGCATCTACCAGTTTTCCTCGGTAGGCGAAGACACCCCGGACATGAAGTACAAGGGTGAAGAAACCCGCCTGGTAATCGGTGATCACAACATCATCCGTGAAGGCGTGACCATTCACCGTGGCACCGTGCAGGATCGTGCCGAGACCACGCTGGGTGATCACAACCTGGTCATGGCCTATGCCCATATCGGTCATGACAGCGTGATCGGCAACCACTGCATCCTGGTCAACAACACCGCGTTGGCTGGCCATGTACACGTTGACGATTGGGCGATCCTGTCCGGTTTTACCCTGGTGCATCAGTATTGCCATATCGGCGCCCACAGCTTTTCCGGCATGGGCACTGCCATCGGCAAGGACGTTCCGGCGTTCGTCACGGTGTTCGGCAACCCGGCCGAAGCCCGCAGCATGAACTTCGAAGGCATGCGCCGTCGTGGCTTCAGCGAAGAGGCGATCCACGCCCTGCGCCGCGCCTACAAGGTGGTCTACCGTCAGGGGCTGACGGTGGACCAGGCGTTGATCCAACTGGCCGAGCCGGCAGCGTTGTTTCCGGAAGTCGCGGTGTTCCGTGACTCGATCCAGGCGTCGACCCGCGGCATCACCCGCTGATCATGGCTACTCTGCGTATCGCGCTGGTGGCCGGAGAAGCTTCCGGCGACATTTTGGGCGCAGGTCTGATGCGGGCACTCAAGGCCCGGCACCCTGCGGTGGAGTTTATCGGCGTCGGCGGCCCGCTGATGCAGGCCGAAGGCCTGACGTCGTACTTCCCTATGGAGCGTCTGTCGGTCATGGGCCTGGTCGAGGTGCTGGGTCGCCTGCGTGAGCTCCTGGCTCGTCGCAAGCTGCTGATCCAGACGTTGATCGAAGAAAAGCCCGATGTCTTTATCGGCATCGATGCGCCGGACTTCACCCTCAATATCGAACTCAAGTTGCGTCAGGCCGGGATCAAGACCGTGCACTACGTCAGCCCCTCTGTGTGGGCGTGGCGGCAGAAGCGTGTGTTGAAGATCCGCGAAGGCTGCGACCTGATGTTGACCCTGCTGCCGTTCGAAGCCAGGTTCTACGAGGAGAAGGGCGTGCCGGTAAGGTTTGTCGGGCATACCCTGGCCGACAGCATTCCTTTGCAGGCTGACCGCGCAGCCGCGCGTGCCGAACTGGGGTTGCCCGAAGGCCCGCTCGTTGCGCTGATGCCGGGCAGTCGAGGCGGCGAAGTGGGCCGTCTTGCCAGCGTGTTTTTCGATGCTGCCGAGCGCCTTCAAGCCTTGAAGCCCGGGGTACGGTTCGTGTTGCCCTGCGCCAGCCCGCAACGGCGTGCACAAATCGAGACACTGCTGGTCGGTCGCAATCTGCCATTGACCCTGCTCGACGGTCGGTCGCACCTGGCCCTGGCGGCCTGTGATGCGGTGCTGATCGCTTCAGGTACCGCGACCTTGGAGGCCCTGCTCTACAAGCGCCCGATGGTCGTGGCCTATCGCCTGGCGCCACTGACCTTCTGGATTCTCAAGCGCATGGTCAAAAGTCCCTACATCTCCTTGCCCAACTTGCTGGCCCAGCGTCTGTTGGTGCCGGAGTTGTTGCAGGACGATGCAACGCCCGAAGCCCTCGCGCAAACCCTACTACCCTTGATCGACGGCGGCGAAGAACAGACCCGCGGTTTTGACGACATTCACCGCACCCTGCGCCGTGATGCATCGAACCAGGCGGCCGACGCCGTATTGACCTTGATCGGCCAAAAACAGGAAGCTTTATGAGCACGCAAATAGGCCTGGATTTCAGCCTGGTTGCCCAAACCCACGAACTTGTGGCCGGCGTTGACGAAGTGGGGCGCGGCCCGCTGTGTGGCGCGGTGGTGACGGCGGCCGTGATCCTGGATCCGAACCGCCCGATCCTGGGCCTCAACGACTCGAAAAAACTCACCGAAGCGCGTCGTGAAAAACTCTACGACGAAATCTGTGAAAAGGCCTTGAGCTGGCATATCGCTCGGGCCGAAGTCGAAGAAATCGACGAATTGAACATCCTGCACGCCACGATGCTGGCCATGCAGCGTGCCGTTGAAGGCCTGCATATCACGCCAAAACTGGCGATGATCGACGGCAACCGTTGCCCGAAGCTGGCGATGCCGGCTGAGGCGGTGGTCAAGGGCGATAGCAAGGTTCCAGCCATTGCCGCCGCGTCGATCCTGGCCAAGGTCAGCCGAGACCGTGAAATGGCTGCCTTCGAATTGATTTACCCCGGCTACGGCATCGGGGGCCATAAAGGCTATCCGACGCCCGTTCATCTGGAAGCCCTGGCCCGTCTCGGCCCAACGCCGATCCATCGGCGCTCGTTTGCCCCGGTGCGCCAGGCTTATGAGCTGCGCGAGAACCTCAGCGAGGTTTAGTCGCAAGGCTGATGTTTTTGCCAAGGCCCGGTACAATCCCGGGCCTTGTTGTTTCTAAGTTTCTGGACAGGATCACTATGCCGGCTTCATTCGTTCACCTGCGCCTGCACACTGAATACTCCCTGGTCGACGGCCTTGTACGGATCAAACCGCTGGTCAAGACCCTGGTGGGCATGAACATGCCTGCGGTCGCGGTTACCGATCAGAACAACATGTGCTCCCTGGTCAAGTTCTACAAGAACGCCATGGGCGCCGGCATCAAGCCGATCTGCGGCGCCGACCTGTGGCTGTCCAACAAAGACCCGGATAACCCCCTGAGCCGCATCAGCCTGCTGGCGATGAATGGCGTGGGTTATCGCAACCTCACCGAATTGATTTCCCGTGGCTTTATCGACGGCCAGCGCAACGGCTCGATCATCATCGAGCGCGAATGGGTCGCCGAGGCCAGCGAAGGCCTGATCATGCTGTCGGCCGCCAAGGAGGGCGAGATCGGTATCGCACTGCTGGGTGGCAATCCCCATGAAGCCGAAGTGCTGGCGAGGGAGTGGATGCAGGTCTTCCCCGACCGTTTCTACCTGGAAGTCCAGCGCACCAACCGCCCCAACGATGAAGAGCATCTGCACGCCGCCGTAGCCCTGGCCGACAAGCTGGGCGCGCCCTTGGTGGCGACCAACGATGTGCGCTTTATCAAGAAGGAAGATTTCGAGGCCCACGAAACCCGCGTGTGCATCGGTGAAGGCCGGGCCCTGGATGACCCGCGTCGTTCCAAGAACTACAGCGAAGAGCAGTACCTCAAGAGCGCGGACGAAATGGCCGAGCTGTTCAGCGACCTGCCCGAGGCCCTGGAAAACTCCGTCGAGATTGCCAAGCGCTGCAATATCGAAGTGAAGCTGGGCAAGCACTTTTTGCCCAACTTCCCGATTCCCGATGGCATGACCATCGACGAGTATTTCCGCAAGGTGTCGTTTGATGGTCTGGAGGAGCGTCTCTCCGTCCTGCTGCCCAAGGACACCACCGAAGATTACGAGGCCAAGCGCCAGGTCTATGTCGATCGGCTGAATTTCGAGCTGGATATCATCATCCAGATGGGGTTCCCCGGTTACTTCCTGATCGTGATGGACTTTATCCAGTGGGCCAAGAGCAACGGCGTGCCGGTAGGTCCGGGCCGGGGGTCGGGCGCCGGCTCGCTGGTCGCCTATGTACAGAAGATCACCGACCTCGACCCCCTGGAATATGACCTGCTGTTCGAACGGTTCCTGAACCCGGAACGGGTCTCCATGCCCGACTTCGACGTCGACTTCTGCATGGACGGCCGCGACCGTGTGATCGAATACGTGGCCGAGAAATACGGCCGCAACGCCGTGAGCCAGATCATCACCTTCGGTTCCATGGCGGCCAAGGCGGTTATCCGTGACGTAGCGCGGGTGCAGGGAAAGTCCTACGGCCTGGCGGACCGCCTGTCGAAGATGATCCCGTTCGAAGTCGGCATGACCCTGGAAAAAGCCTACGAGCAGGAAGAGATCCTGCGCGACTTCATCAAGGTCGATGAAGAGGCCGCCGAAATCTGGGAGATGGCGCGCAAGCTCGAGGGCGTGGTGCGTAACGTCGGTAAGCACGCCGGTGGCGTGGTGATCGCGCCGACCAAGCTGACTGATTTTTCGCCTATCTATTGCGATGAAGAGGGCGGCGGCCTGGTCACCCAGTTCGACAAGGACGATGTGGAGGCGGCCGGCCTGGTGAAGTTCGACTTCCTCGGCCTGCGCACCCTGACGATCATCGACTGGGCGCTCAAGACCATCAACCGCGACCGCGCCAAGGTCAACGAAGAACCGCTGGATATCGCCTTCATCCCGCTGGACGACAAGCCGACCTACACCTTGCTGCAAAAAGCCGAAACCACGGCGGTGTTCCAGCTTGAATCCCGCGGCATGAAAGAGCTGATCAAAAAGCTCAAGCCCGACTGCCTGGAAGACTTGATCGCACTGGTGGCCCTGTTCCGTCCGGGCCCGCTGCAATCGGGCATGGTGGATGACTTCATCAACCGTAAGCACGGCCGCGCCGAGTTGGCGTACCCGCACTCCGATTACCAGTACGAAGGCCTCAAGCCGGTATTGGCGCCGACCTACGGCATCATCCTGTACCAGGAACAGGTGATGCAGATCGCCCAGGTGATGGCCGGCTACACCCTCGGTGGCGCGGACATGCTGCGGCGGGCCATGGGTAAGAAAAAGCCCGAGGAAATGGCCAAGCAACGCGGCGGTTTCATTGAAGGGTGCGCCACCAACAATATCGACGCCGACCTGGCCGGTAACATTTTCGACCTGGTGGAAAAATTCGCCGGTTATGGCTTCAACAAATCCCACTCCGCCGCCTACGGCCTGGTGTCGTACCAGACGGCCTGGCTGAAAGCCCACTACCCGGCGCCGTTCATGGCTGCGGTACTCTCGGCGGATATGCACAACACCGACAAGGTCGTGACCTTGATCGAGGAAGTGCGCACCATGAAGCTGCGCCTCGACGCACCGGACGTGAACGCCTCGGAGTTCAAGTTCACGGTGAACGACGAAGGTCGCATCATCTATGGCCTGGGCGCGATCAAGGGCGTGGGCGAAGGCCCGGTGGAAGCCATCACCGAAGCGCGCCAGGACGGGCCGTTCAAGGATCTGTTCGACTTCTGCGCACGGGTTGACCTCAAGCGCATCAACAAACGTACCCTCGATGGCCTGATCCGCAGCGGTGCGCTCGACCGTCTCGGGCCGTATTTCCACGATGAGCCGAAGGCGTATCAGGCGAATATCGATCGCAATCGCGCGGTGCTGCTCACCGCCATGGAAGAAGCGATCAAGGCCGCCGAACAGACCGCCCGCACCCACGACAGCGGCCACGCCGACCTGTTTGGCGGGTTGTTCGTCGAAGAAGATGCGGATGTGTACGCCAACCACCGCAAGGCCAAGGAACTGACCCTCAAGGAGCGCCTCAAGGGTGAGAAAGACACCTTGGGCCTGTACCTCACCGGTCACCCGATTGACGAATATGAAGGCGAGATCCGTCGTTTCGCTCGTCAACGCATCATCGACCTGAAACCGGCGCGGGATACCCAGACCGTCGCCGGCATGATCATCGCCCTGCGGGTGATGAAAAACAAAAAGGGCGACAAGATGGGCTTTATCACCCTCGACGACCGCTCGGGCCGGATCGAGGCGTCGCTGTTTGCCGACGCCTTTCACTCTGCGCAATCGCTGCTGCAAACCGACGCCATGGTGGTGGTGGAAGGGGAGGTCAGCAACGATGACTTCTCCGGCGGCTTGCGCCTGCGGATCAAGCGGGTGATGAGCATGGAAGATGCGCGCACCAACCTGGCCGAAAGCCTGCGCCTGAAGGTGAAGACCGAAGCCCTCAAGGGCGATCAGCTACGCTGGTTGGGTGACCTGCTCAAGCGTCATCGTGGCGCCTGCCCGGTGACCATGGAGTACACCGGCAACGACGCCAAGGCCATGTTGCAGTTTGGCGAGACGTGGCGAATTGATCCCGCTGACGGCTTGATTCAAGCTTTGCGTGACCAGTTCGGCCGTGACAACGTCTTCCTCCAATACCGTTGACGGTCAGAACGCCTGACCTCGGCTGAACATTTAATCTCGACCTAAACGCGCCTCTCCCTTAAGGTAGGGCGCGAATAGACAACCGGCTGGCCAGGCAACCCTTGGCCGTCGACCCAAGACGGACGCTTATGAACCCGAATTTTCTTGATTTCGAACAGCCGATCGCTGACCTGCAAGCCAAGATCGAAGAGCTGCGCCTGGTCGGCAATGACAATTCGCTGAATATCGGCGATGAGATCGCTCGCCTGCAAGACAAGAGCAGCACGCTCACCGAAGACATCTTCGGCAAGCTGACCAGCTGGCAGATCGCGCGCCTGGCCCGCCACCCGCGCCGTCCGTATACCCTGGACTACATTCAGCACATCTTCACCGAGTTCGACGAGCTGCACGGCGACCGCCATTTCTCCGACGACGCGGCCATCGTGGGCGGTATCGCTCGCCTGGACGACCAGCCGGTCATGGTCATCGGTCACCAGAAAGGCCGTGAAGTGCGCGAGAAAGTACGCCGCAACTTCGGCATGCCGCGTCCGGAAGGCTACCGCAAGGCGTGCCGCCTGATGGAAATGGCCGAGCGCTTCAAGATGCCGATCCTGACTTTCATCGACACCCCGGGTGCTTACCCGGGTATCGATGCCGAAGAGCGCAACCAGAGCGAAGCGATTGCCTGGAACCTGCGAGTGATGGCCCGCCTGAAAACCCCGATCATCGCTACCGTGATTGGTGAAGGTGGTTCCGGCGGTGCACTGGCCATTGGCGTCTGCGATCAGTTGAACATGCTGCAATATTCGACCTACGCGGTGATCTCGCCGGAAGGTTGCGCCTCGATCCTGTGGAAAACCGCAGAGAAGGCGCCGGACGCTGCCGAAGCCATGGGCATCACTGCCGATCGCCTCAAGGGCCTGGGTATCGTCGACAAAGTGATCGCCGAGCCATTGGGCGGCGCCCACCGCGATCCGGCCGCCGCCGCTGCCACTATCCGTGCCGAACTGGGTTCGCAACTGGCGATGCTCAAAAAGCTGGATAACGAAGCGCTGCTGGCCCGTCGCTACGAGCGCCTGATGAGCTACGGTCTCTAAGGTCGCAGCAGCACTAATGTGGGAGGGGGCTTGCCCCCGATTGCTGAGTGTCAGTCACTGTATTCACTGGCTGGTGCACCGCTATCGGGGGGCAAGCCCCCTCCCACATTTGCTTTGTGTATGCTTGGCTTGGGTATTCCAGATTTGCGGCGGTAACCTGTGATGAAACCGACTTTATCCGCCAAGCTCCTGCACGCCCTAGCCCCCTGGCGCAACGCCCCGGCTTGGCATATCGCCTTCTCTGGTGGTCTTGATTCCACTGTCCTGCTGCATCTCCTGGCCAACGCCGAAGCCCTTCCGCCTCTAAGCGCTGTCCATGTCCATCATGGCCTGCAGGCTGTCGCCGACGCCTGGCCAGGTCATTGCCAGTCGGTGTGCGACAGCCTGGGCGTCCCCTTGCGGGTCATGCGCGTGCACGTGCAGCCCGGCGCCAGTCTTGAGCGTGCAGCGCGTGATGCGCGTTACCGGGCGTTTACCGAGGTGATCGGGGCAGGGGAAGTGTTACTCACCGGCCAGCATCGCGATGATCAAGCCGAAACGCTGCTATTCCGTCTGCTGCGCGGTGCCGGAGTGCGAGGGCTCGCCGCAATGCCTACGCATCGCCCGTTGGCAGGTGGTTTCCTGGTGCGGCCGTTGCTGGAGCTCTCGCGCGCCGAGCTGGAAGCCTACGGCGATGAGCATCAACTCAAGTGGATTGAAGATCCTTCCAACACCGATCCACGTTTCTCCCGTAATTACCTGCGTCACCGCGTGATCCCGACGCTGACGGCGCGTTGGCCCCAAGCCATCTCCAGTCTGGCCCGGACTGCCGACCACCTCGGTGAAGCCCAGGCGCTGCTGGGCGAATTGGCCTGCATGGACCTGCAAGCCGCCGATCAGCCTTCGCGGTTTCCTTGGCTGGCGGTGCCATCATTGGTCCTTGGTCCACTGCGCGAACTTTCCGATGCTCGTCAGCGCAATGTCCTGCGCCATTGGCTGGCGCCGTTGACCCGGTTACCCGACAGCGACCATTGGGCCGGCTGGTATTCCCTGCGCGACGCCAAGGGCGACGCACAGCCCTTATGGCGTCTGGCTGATGGAGATTTGCAACGTTGCGGCGCACGCATCTGGTGGTTGCCTCGCGGCTGGTCGGAGTTTTCCCACGCATCGGTGAGCTGGCCTGATCCGCAAAAGCCACTAGAGTTACCCGGTAATGGCCTGCTGGAAATGAGCGGCGAGGTGCCCGAAGGCCCGCTGGAGGTCCGTTATCGCCAGGGCGGCGAAATGCTTGAACTACCAGGCCGAGGCCGGCGTGACTTGAAGCGCCTGCTTAATGAACAGGGGGTGCCGGGCTTCATCCGTGGCAGATTGCCGCTGCTGTATCAGGGCGAGCAATTGCTCGGTGTGCCCCTCCTCGCTGGACTCTGGGCCGCACCGAGTGAAGCTTGGCAATTACATTGGATGCCACGGAGCTGCGATCAAGGTTTGAGCTGATAGCGCCTTTCCGGTAGACTACGCTCCCTTCTTGATACAACTTCTGTGGATTCGCCTGAATCGCAGCAGTTGCCGATTACCAAGCAGTCTTTGCTGGGCGATTCCAAAAAATGTGTAGCGATCAACGTACCGGCAGTTTCACTGCTGGTCTGTCACAACGCGGCGGTTTTTTTGAAAGGTGCACTGTGATTAATGCAGGTGATCGGGGGCTTCGGCCTCTCTTCGCTTTCCCCGGCGGCTCGGACCGCTTTAACGCAGACTTCTAGGGTTTTTCATGACGCGCTACATATTCGTCACGGGCGGTGTTGTTTCTTCATTGGGGAAAGGCATTGCCTCCGCTTCATTGGCGGCCATCCTGGAGGCGCGGGGGCTTAAAGTCACCATGCTCAAGCTGGACCCGTACATCAACGTCGACCCGGGCACCATGAGCCCGTTCCAGCACGGTGAAGTGTTCGTCACACACGACGGCGCCGAGACCGACCTGGACCTGGGCCACTACGAGCGGTTCATCCGCACGACCATGACCCAGAACAACAACTTCACCACTGGCCGCGTCTACGAGCACGTGCTGCGCAAAGAGCGCCGTGGTGACTACCTGGGTGCAACCATCCAGGTGATCCCGCACATCACCGACGAAATCAAGCGCCGCATCATCAAGGGTGCAGGCGATGCCGACGTTGCGATGGTCGAGATCGGTGGCACCGTGGGTGACATCGAATCCCAGCCGTTCCTCGAAGCCATCCGCCAGTTGCGTTTCGAAGTCGGCGCCAAGCGCGCGATGCTGATGCACCTCACGTTGGTGCCTTACATCGCCACCGCCGGCGAAACCAAAACCAAGCCTACCCAGCACTCGGTCAAGGAACTGCGTTCCATCGGCCTGCAGCCGGACGTGCTGGTGTGCCGCTCCGACCACCCGATCGATATTTCCTCGCGTCGCAAGATCGCGCAGTTCACCAACGTTGAAGAACGTGCAGTGATCGCCCTGGAAGACGCCGACACCATCTACAAGATCCCGGGCATCCTGCATTCGCAAGGCCTGGATGATTTTGTGGTCGAGCGTTTCGGCCTGCAGTGCAACGGCGCGGATTTGTCCGAGTGGGAAGCCGTGGTTGACGCCAAGCTCAACCCTGAGCACGAAGTCACCATCGCCATGGTCGGCAAGTACATGGAACTGCTGGACGCGTACAAGTCGCTGATCGAAGCGATGAGCCACGCGGGTATCAGCAACCGTACCAAGGTCAACCTGCGCTACATCGATTCAGAAGACATCGAGAACCAGGGCACCGCGCTGCTCGAAGGTGTCGATGCGATCCTCGTTCCAGGCGGTTTCGGCCTGCGTGGCGTGGAAGGCAAGATCACTGCCGTGCAGTACGCTCGCGAGAACAAGGTGCCGTACCTGGGCATCTGCCTGGGCATGCAAGTGGCCGTTATCGAGTTCGCCCGTAACGTGATGGGCTGGAAAGACGCCAACTCCACCGAGTTCGACAGCAAGAGCGGCCACCCGGTCGTGGGCCTGATCACCGAGTGGGAAGACGCCACCGGCGCCGTCGAAACCCGTACCGAAAGCTCCGACCTGGGCGGCACCATGCGCCTTGGCGCGCAAGACTGCCTGCTGGAGCCGGGTTCCCTGGTTCACGACTGCTATGGCAAGGACGTGATCGTCGAACGTCACCGTCACCGCTACGAAGTGAACAACAACCTGCTGCCGCAGATCAAAGAGGCTGGCCTGAAAATCTCCGGTCGCTCCGGTGATGGCGCGCTGGTTGAAGTGGTCGAGGCCCCGGATCATCCATGGTTCGTCGCTTGCCAGTTCCACCCTGAGTTCACCTCGACACCGCGCGACGGTCACCCGTTGTTCAGCGGTTTCGTCAAGGCTGCACTGACGCAACACCAGAAGAAGGCGTAAACCTGATGGCCCAGAAGATCATTCGCGTAGGCGACATCGAGATTGCCAACGACAAGCCCATGGTGCTGTTCGGCGGCATGAACGTGCTGGAAAGCCGTGACATGGCGATGCAGGTCTGTGAAGAGTACGTCAAGGTTACCGAGAAACTGGGTATCCCCTACGTGTTCAAGGCCAGCTTCGACAAGGCCAACCGTTCGTCCGTGACCTCCTATCGCGGCCCGGGCCTTGAAGAAGGCATGCGGATCTTCCAGGACATCAAGCAAGCCTTCGGCGTGCCGATCATCACCGACGTCCACGAGCCTGAACAGGCTGCCGTGGTCGCCGAGGTGTGCGACATCATCCAGCTGCCGGCCTTCCTGTCGCGCCAGACCGACCTCGTGGTCGCGATGGCCAGGACCGGTGCGGTGATCAATATCAAGAAAGCCCAGTTCCTCGCGCCCCAGGAGATGAAACACATCCTGAACAAGTGCGTGGAAGCGGGTAACGACCAGTTGATCCTCTGCGAGCGTGGTTCTAGCTTCGGCTACAACAACCTCGTGGTGGACATGCTCGGTTTCGGCATCATGAAGCAGTTCGAATACCCGGTGTTCTTCGACGTGACCCACGCGCTGCAAATGCCCGGTGGTCGTGCCGATTCCGCCGGTGGTCGCCGTGCCCAGGTACTGGACCTGGCCAAAGCCGGCATCAGCCAGTCCCTGGCGGGCCTGTTCCTCGAAGCCCACCCGGACCCGGACAACGCCAAATGCGACGGCCCATGCGCCCTGCGCCTGGACAAGCTGGAGCCATTCCTGGCCCAGCTCAAGCAGTTGGACGAACTGGTCAAGAGTTTTCCGACGGTAGAGACCGCGTAAGCGTTGATTCTCCGGTAGACTTTCCCACGCTTTACGCTCAGGCCTACGGGCCTGAGCCTTGTCGCCTGCAAGCCTGCCCCGTTGTTCCACCCTTGCGGTCGGTCAAAAGATTTCCTTCAGCTGCGTCGTTTTCGTCAACTTTGGAGTGTTTACAACAATGGCAAAAATCGTCGACATCAAAGGTCGTGAAGTTCTCGACTCCCGTGGTAACCCCACCGTCGAAGCCGACGTGCTTCTCGATAACGGCATCATCGGCAGCGCCTGCGCGCCGTCCGGTGCCTCCACAGGTTCGCGCGAAGCGCTGGAACTGCGTGATGGCGACAAGAGCCGTTACCTGGGCAAGGGTGTCCTCAAGGCTGTAGCCAACATCAACGGCCCGATCCGTGACCTGCTGCTGGGCAAGGACCCGCTGGACCAGAAAGCCCTGGACCACGCGATGATCAAGCTCGACGGCACTGAAAACAAAGGCAGCCTCGGCGCCAACGCCATCCTCGCCGTGTCCCTGGCTGCTGCCAAGGCCGCCGCCCAGGACCAGGACCTGCCGCTTTACGCCCACATCGCCAACTTGAACGGTACGCCGGGTGTCTACTCGATGCCGGTTCCGATGATGAACATCATCAACGGTGGCGAGCATGCCGATAACAACGTCGACATCCAGGAATTCATGGTGCAGCCGGTCGGCGCCAAGACCTTCTCCGAAGGCCTGCGCATGGGCACCGAGATTTTCCATCACCTCAAAGCCGTGCTGAAAGCTCGTGGCCTGAGCACTGCCGTGGGTGACGAAGGTGGTTTCGCACCGAACCTGGCGTCCAACGAAGATGCACTGAAAGTGATCTCCGAAGCCGTGGCCAACGCCGGCTACACACTGGGCACCGACGTGACCCTGGCCCTGGACTGCGCTGCCAGCGAGTTCTACGAAGATGGCAAATACAACCTGTCCGGTGAAGGCCAGGTGTTCAACTCCGAAGGCTTTGCCGACTACCTGAAGGGCCTGACCCAGCGCTACCCGATCATCTCGATCGAAGACGGCCTGGACGAGTCCGACTGGGATGGCTGGAAGATCCTCACCGACAAGATCGGCGAAAAAGTCCAGCTGGTGGGTGACGACCTGTTCGTGACCAACACCAAGATCCTGAAAGAAGGCATCGACAAAAAGATCGCCAACTCGATCCTGATCAAGTTCAACCAGATCGGCACCCTGACCGAAACCCTGGAAGCCATCCAGATGGCCAAGGCTGCGGGCTACACTGCCGTGATCTCGCACCGCTCCGGCGAAACCGAAGATTCGACCATCGCCGACCTGGCCGTGGGCACTTCGGCGGGCCAGATCAAGACCGGCTCCCTGTGCCGCTCTGACCGTGTGTCCAAGTACAACCAATTGCTGCGTATCGAAGAGCAACTGGCCGGCAAAGCCAAGTACAACGGTCGCGGCGAGTTTCGCGGCTGATCGGTAAGTGGTAAAAAGTCGGTGGATTGCGTCGGAAAGATCACGAAGGTGCGAGTTTCGACGCTAATCTGATGGCGATCAAGCACAAGCCTGGTTCTTCCAGGCTTCGTGCTATCAGTTGCTGTAAAAGTTTTGCATGGCGTGTTTTTCCACTGGATACCCGATATTCGATGCGCAGTCCCAATTGGTTGTTCCTCGTCTTGCTCTTGTTGCTGGCTGGCCTGCAGTACCGCCTATGGGTAGGTAATGGCAGCTTTGCGCAGGTAAAAGACCTGACCCAGCAAATTGCCGACCAGCACGCCGAGAACGAACGCCTGCTGGAGCGCAACCGCGTCCTCGATGCTGAAGTGCTTGAGCTGAAAAAGGGTACCGAGACCGTTGAAGAACGGGCCCGTCATGAGTTGGGCATGGTCAAGGAGGGCGAAACCCTCTACCAGTTGGCCCAATGAGTTACCGTTTGCCGGCCTTCTGGGCCGTGATACCTGCCGCGGGCGTCGGTGCCCGTATGGCCGCGGACCGTCCCAAGCAATACTTGCAGTTGGGCGGGCGCACTATTCTCGAACACAGCCTTGGCTGTTTTCTCGATCATCCCAACCTCAAGGGGTTGGTGGTCAGTCTTGCTGCTGATGACCCGTATTGGCCAAGCCTGGCATGTGCCGCTGACCCGCGTATCGTGCGTGCGGACGGTGGTTCGGAGCGTTCTGGCTCGGTGCTCAATGCGTTGCTGCAACTCAATGCCCTGGGCGCCAGCGATGACGATTGGGTACTGGTCCACGATGCGGCGCGGCCGAATCTGAGTCGCGATGATCTGGATAAGTTGCTCACCGAACTGGCGAACGACCCGGTCGGCGGTCTGCTGGCCGTGCCGGCCCGCGATACCCTCAAGCGCGTCGACAAGCAGGGGCGGGTGGTGGAAACCGTCGACCGCAGCTTGATCTGGCAAGCCTATACACCGCAGATGTTCCGCCTCGGGGCCTTGCACCGCGCATTGGCTGATAGCCTGGTGGCCGATGCAGTGATCACCGATGAAGCCTCGGCCATGGAGTGGTCCGGGCAGGCGCCGCGCTTGATCGAAGGGCGCTCGGACAATATCAAGGTGACTCGGCCGGAAGACCTGGAGTGGCTGCGGTTGCGGTGGGTGAATCGTCGTTAATCAACCGCTGTACTCCGGCCGCTCGGCCAAGCCCTCTTTCAAGAAATCCACCAACTTCCTGACCTTCGGCGACAAGTGCCGTTGTTGCGGATACAGCCCCCACACCGCCGTATTCGGTGGCTGATGCGCCTCCAGCAGCGACACCAGCGCGCCGCTGTGCAGATGCTCCAGTACGTAATAGTCCGGCAGTTGGCACAATCCCACCCCTTGCAACGCCGCATCCAACACCGCTTGCCCACTGTTGCAGCGCCAGTTGCCTTGCACTCGCTGGGAAAATTCCCTCCCGTCCTGGGCCAGTTGCCAAATGTCCGAGCTGCCGATCAGGCAATTATGCCGACTCAATTCCGACAAACTATGTGGCCGACCATACCGGGCCAGGTAGGACGGCGACGCGCACAGGTACATGCGCCGAGGCGCGAGGCGGCTGGCGACCATGCGCGAATCCTGCAATCGCCCCAGGCGAATCGCCAGGTCGAGTCCTTCGTGCACCAGATCCAATTGACGGTTGCTCAGTTCGATGTCCACCCGCAATTGTGGGTACAGGCCCATGAACCGCGTCACCAGTGGCACGATAAACCGCTCGCCATAGGCCACCGCGCAGGTCATGCGCAACATGCCTTTCGGTTCGCTGGTCAGGTCACCCACGGCGCGCAGGGCTTCTTCGCGGCCGTCCTGTAGGCGCTGGCAATGTTGCAGAAAGGTCTGACCCGCTTCAGTCAGCGTCACCTTACGGGTACTGCGATACAGCAACCGCGTTTGCAGGCGCTCTTCCAGGCGTGCCACCTGGCGGCTGATGTGGGACGAAGACACACCCAGCCGCTCGGCAGCCGCCGTAAATTGGCTGCATTCGGCGACGGCAACGAACTCATCGATGCCTTCCCAGCGGTTCTCCAGCATGGCGATTATCCCTGTACAGCAATAAAGTTTTGCTTTTGCCTGGATTATTAATCATGGAGCCATGTTTTACACTCTCTCCATCATTTTTAACGCCCTGGAGAAACCTGGATGATCAAGTCCCGCGCTGCCGTTGCCTTTGAAGCCAAGAAACCC
The DNA here is from genome assembly GCF_900067035.1 of Pseudomonas sp. 1 R 17. Lineage (NCBI taxonomy): Bacteria > Pseudomonadati > Pseudomonadota > Gammaproteobacteria > Pseudomonadales > Pseudomonadaceae > Pseudomonas > Pseudomonas sp. 1 R 17. The sequence continues at coordinate 8,554 of NZ_FKLB01000069.1, read as the reverse complement.
CTCGAGATCGTGGAAGTCGATGTGGCCATGCCCAAGGCGGGCGAAGTGCTGTTGCGTGTGGTCGCCTCCGGGGTTTGCCATACCGACGCCTACACCCTCTCCGGCGCCGACCCGGAAGGCATCTTCCCGTCCATCCTTGGCCATGAAGGCGGTGCGGTGGTCGAAGCCATCGGCGAGGGCGTGACTTCGGTGGCGGTGGGCGACCATGTGATCCCGCTGTACACCCCGGAGTGCGGCAAGTGCAAGTTCTGCCTGTCGGGTAAGACCAACCTGTGCCAGGCCATTCGTTCCACCCAAGGCAAAGGCCTGATGCCGGATGGCACCACGCGCTTTTCCTACAAGGGGCAGCCGATTTTCCACTACATGGGGACTTCGACGTTCTCCGAGTACACCGTGCTGCCGGAAATTTCCGTCGCCAAGATTCCTAAAGAAGCGCCGCTGGAGAAGGTCTGCCTGCTCGGCTGTGGCGTCACCACCGGCATCGGTGCGGTGCTCAACACCGCCAAGGTCAAGCCGGGCGACACCGTGGCGATCTTCGGTCTTGGCGGTATTGGCCTGTCGGCCGTGATCGGTGCGGTCAAGGCTAAGGCCGGCCGTATCATTGCGATTGACATCAACCCGGCCAAGTTCGAGATCGCCAAGCAACTGGGCGCCACCGACTGCATCAACCCGAAAGACTATGACCGTCCGATCCAGGACGTGATTGTCGATTTGACTGACGGCGGCGTGGACTTTTCCTTCGAGTGCATCGGCAACGTGCAACTGATGCGTGCCGCGCTCGAGTGCTGCCACAAGGGTTGGGGTGAATCGGTGATCATCGGGGTTGCCGGTGCCGGCCAGGAAATCTCCACCCGCCCATTCCAGCTGGTGACCGGTCGTGTCTGGCGTGGCTCGGCGTTCGGTGGCGTACGCGGCCGTACTGAATTGCCAAGCTACGTGGAAATGGCCCAGACCGGCGAGATTCCGCTGGACACTTTCATCACCCACACCATGGGCCTGGAAGACATCAACAAAGCGTTTGACCTGATGCATGAAGGCAAGAGCATTCGTACCGTCATTCACTTTTGAAGCAGCGGCAAGCGGCAAGCTATCAGCAGCAAGTGGGTGTACGCCTTACTTGCCGCTTGAGGCTTGCAACTTGCAGCTGGGAGCACTCCCATGACCCTGGAAAATATCTCCTGCCAGAAGAGTTTTGGCGGCTGGCACAAACGCTACAAACACAGTTCCCACGTGCTCGGCTGCGACATGACTTTCGCCGTCTACCTGCCGCCGCAAGCGGAGCAGGGCAGCAAATTGCCGGTGCTGTACTGGCTGTCCGGCTTGACCTGCACCGATGAGAACTTCATGCAGAAAGCCGGTGCTCAGCGCATGGCTGCAGAACTGGGGCTTATCATTGTCGCGCCCGACACCAGCCCCCGTGGCGCCGGTGTGCCGGGCGACCCGGACAACGCCTGGGATTTTGGCCTGGGTGCCGGCTTCTACCTGAATGCCACCCAGGAACCTTGGGCCAAGCACTACAGGATGCATGACTACGTGGTGCAGGAATTGCCGGCATTGGTTGAAGCGCATTTCCCGGCTTCGGACAAACGGGGTATCAGCGGCCACTCCATGGGCGGCCACGGTGCGTTGGTGTGTGCCCTGCGCAACCCTGGGCGTTACCTGTCGGTGTCGGCGTTTTCGCCGATCAATAATCCGATGGATTGCCCGTGGGGCCAGAAAGCTTTCTCCCGTTATCTGGGTGAAGAGCGCGCCAAATGGCGTGAATGGGATGCCTGTGTGCTGATCGGCGAAGCCTCGGAAAAGCTGCCGTTGCTGGTGGACCAGGGCGACCGCGACGATTTCCTTGCCGTGCAGCTCAAGCCCGAAGCCTTGCAGCAAGCGGCCAAGGCGGCCAGCCATCCGCTGGAACTGCGCCTGCAGCCTGGCTACGACCACAGCTACTTCTTTATCGCCAGCTTCATCGAGGACCATTTGCGACATCATGGTCGTGCTTTGCTCGGTTAATGTGAGGCAAAAGTAGGTAGAATCACGCCCTGAATTAAATCGGGGCGTTTTTTTATGCGTATTGGCCACGGCTACGATGTGCACCGTTTCGCTGAAGGCGATTTCATCACCCTGGGCGGCGTGCGCATTGCGCACCACCATGGGTTGCTGGCCCATTCCGACGGCGACGTTGTCCTGCATGCCTTGAGCGACGCCTTGCTCGGCGCGGCGGCACTGGGCGATATCGGCAAGCACTTTCCGGATACCGATCCCACCTTCAAGGGCGCGGACAGCCGTGTCCTGCTGCGCCATGTGGTCGGCCTGATCCATGCCAAGGGCTGGAAGGTCGGCAATGTCGATAACACCATCGTGGCCCAGGCGCCGAAAATGGCCCCGCATATCGAATCCATGCGCGCACTGATTGCCGCAGACCTGCAAATTGAATTGGATCAAGTCAACGTGAAAGCCACCACCACCGAAAAACTCGGGTTCACCGGTCGTGAAGAGGGCATCGCGGTGCACTCCGTCGCCTTGTTGCTGCGCGCATGAACGACCTGCAACTGCTGGGCCCGCGTGCCTATGGCGAGGCCCTGGGCAGCGCGGTCCTGAAGGCCACGGCTGAAGATTTCCAGGTCGACGAAGTGCTCGATATTCCGCTTACCGGCGAAGGCGAGCACCTGTGGCTGTGGGTTGAGAAGCGCGGGCTCAATACTGAGGAAGCCGCGCGGCGTATCGCCAAGGCGGCTGGCGTGCCGTTGCGCACCGTCAGCTATGCCGGGCTCAAGGACCGTCAGGCGTTGACCCGCCAGTGGTTCAGCGTACAACTGCCGGGCAAGGCCGATCCGGACATGAGCGCTGCGGAAAACGACACCCTCAGGATCCTGAAAACCGCCCGCCACAAGCGCAAGCTGCAACGTGGCGCGCACTCGGCCAACGGCTTTACCTTGCGCCTGACCCAATTGGCCGGTGATACCGCCGCCATCGACGCGCGGCTGCAATTGATTGCCCAGTACGGCATTCCCAACTATTTCGGCACCCAGCGTTTTGGCCACAACGGTGGCAATGTCGTCGACGCCCGCGAATGGGCCGCGCGCAAGGCCCTGCCGGAGCAACGCAATGTGCGTTCGCGGTTGTTGTCCACCGCGCGTAGCTTCCTCTTCAACAAAGTGTTGGCGGCACGTGTCGCCGACGGTTCCTGGCAGCGCGCGCAAGTGGGTGATCTGCTGGCGTTTACCGACAGCCGCAGCTTTTTTCCGGCGGGGGAGGCTGAGTGCAGCGACCCGCGCCTGGCGATCCTGGACCTGCACCCCACCGGGCCGCAGTGGGGCGAGGGTGATTCTCCGGCGACAGGCGCCACGTTTGAGTTGGAGCAGGCGGTTGCCGCCGGTGAAGCCGACCTGCGTGATTGGCTGGTGAGTGCCGGCATGAGCCAGGAACGTCGCATTCTGCGACTGCCCATTGGCGGGTTGACGTGGCATTATCCCGGGCCTGACATTCTGCAATTGGAATTCGTCCTGCCGGCCGGATGCTTCGCCACTGTCTTGGTGCGCGAGCTTGTTGATCTGGTGCCGGTGGGGCAGACGGACAGCCCATGCGTATTCTGATATCAAACGATGACGGTGCCACCGCACCCGGTCTTGCCGCGCTCTATGCTGCGCTGCAGGATTACGCCGAGTGCGTGGTGGTTGCCCCCGACCAGGACAAGAGCGGCGCCAGCAGTTCGCTGACGCTCGACCGTCCGCTGCACCCGCAGGTTCTGGCCAATGGCTTCATCAGTGTGAACGGCACCCCCACCGACTGCGTGCACCTGGCGATCAACAGTTTGTTGGACCAGGAGCCGGACCTGGTGGTGTCGGGCATCAACCTCGGCGCCAACCTTGGCGACGACGTGCTGTATTCCGGCACGGTGGCGGCGGCGCTTGAAGGACGCTTCCTCGGCCGGACCTCGTTTGCGTTTTCGTTGGCATCGCGTCAACTGGACAACCTGCCCACCGCGGCCTATTTCGCGCGCAAGCTGGTGGAGGCCCATGGCGCCCTGGACCTGCCGCCGCGCACGGTGCTCAACGTCAACATTCCCAATTTGCCCCTCGACCACATTCGCGGTATCCAGCTTACACGCCTGGGCCATCGCGCCCGCGCGGCAGCGCCGTTGAAGGTCGTCGACCCGCGTGGCAAGGAAGGCTACTGGATCGCGGCAGCGGGCGATGCCGAAGACGGTGGCCCAGGCACGGACTTTCACGCGGTGATGCAAGGCTATGTGTCGATTACCCCGTTGCAACTTGATCGCACCTTCAGTGATGCCTTCAGTGGTCTCGATGGCTGGCTGGAGGGGCTGCGCTGATGGCTCGTGAACAAGACGACCTGCTGCGCCGGGGCATCGGGATGACCTCCCAGCGCACCCGTGAGCGTTTGATCCAGCGCCTGTACGAAGAGGGGCTTTCCAACGCCCAGGTGTTGGAAGTGATCCGGCGTACGCCTCGGCACCTCTTTGTCGATGAAGCCTTGGCCCATCGTGCCTACGAAGACACAGCATTGCCCATCGGCCATAACCAGACCATCTCCCAGCCTTATATGGTTGCGCGCATGAGCGAGCTGCTGCTGGCGGCGGGGCCGTTGGACAAGGTGCTGGAGATTGGCACCGGTTCCGGCTACCAGACGGCGGTGCTGTCGCAACTGGTGGAGCGGGTGTTCTCGGTGGAGCGCATCAAGGTGCTGCAGGACCGCGCCAAGGAACGCCTGGTGGAGTTGAACCTGCGCAACGTGGTATTCCGCTGGGGCGATGGTTGGGAGGGGTGGCCGGCACTGGCACCTTACAACGGGATTATCGTCACTGCCGTGGCCACCGATGTGCCGCAAGCGTTGCTCGACCAACTGGCCCCGGGCGGGCGGCTGGTCATTCCGGTGGGATCCGGTGAAGTGCAACAATTGATGCTTATTGTCCGTGAAGACGACGGTTTTTCCCGACATGTACTGGGTGCCGTGCGCTTTGTGCCGTTGCTCAATGGCCCGCTGGCCTGATCATTTTTCGCGGGCAGTGAATTCTGTTGGTGAGGATGTGTCTTACGGCGGGGTCTATCAAGTCAACATGATGGACAGAGCGATTCAACGCGCTGAATGATTCGTTTCAGTCGCGTGACGGTAAAACTTCAATGCCCAGTTATACTTGCGTCATATTTCAAGCCTGATACAGGCATTCATGTTCAGCCACCACAAAGGGAGCGGCGGGTGAGTCTCACAGGTCTTGCGCAGCGTATGAGTAAAACAAGTTTTCAGCGACTGGTGCTTGGCCTTGTCTTTGGTTCCCTTCTGGTAGGGTGTTCCAGCTCGCCAAGCAGCGGTGCACGGGTGGTTGACCGCAATAACGCTGCACCACAAAAGCCGACGGTGACCACCGGGCAATATGTCGTGCGCAAGGGCGACACCTTGTTCTCGATTGCCTTCCGTTATGGCTGGGACTACAAGGCCCTCGCAGCCCGTAACAATATTCCTGTGCCCTACACGATACATCCGGGTCAGACGATTCGCTTTGACGGTCGCACCGGTTCTACCCCTACGGCAGTTGTGACAAACACCGGATCTTCGCCGTCGTCTTCGAGCAAAACCACCATCATTACCCGGCCTGCGGGTACCGCTGCGCCGAGTGCTGCGAACAAGCCGGCACCCGCGCCGTTGCCCCCCGCAGGGCCTGCGCCGACCGGTTGGGGATGGCCCTCAAATGGAGTGTTAATTGGAAAATTCTCTTCAAACGGCAGTTTGAATAAAGGCATTGATATTGCCGGGGATTTGGGACAGCCTGTTTTAGCTGCGTCTGATGGGACGGTGGTGTACGCCGGGAGTGGTTTGCGGGGCTACGGCGAACTGGTCATCATCAAACACAGCGATACCTACGTCAGTGCTTACGGCCACAACCGTAGGCTGTTGGTTCGGGAGGGGCAGCAGGTCAAAGTCGGACAGACAATTGCCGAAATGGGGTCAACTGGTACGGACCGGGTGAAACTGCACTTTGAGATTCGCCGTCAAGGGAAGCCTGTAGATCCACTGCAATTCCTACCCCGTCGTTGATATGTTGCACAGCCTGTTCCTCACGTAGAAGGAACAGGCTCCAGCGTTGCCAAGGATAAAGGCGTCGCTTGAGCTTGAGGTCGAACTCACCAAAGGACTATAACAATGGCTCTCAGTAAAGAAGCGCCGGAGTTTGACATCGACGATGAGGTTCTCCTTATGGAGACCGGCATCGCTACGGAATCGATGTCGAATGAGGGACCTGCTGTACCTTCAGTTCGCACCAAATCCAAGAACTCCACCGCGTTAAAGCAACACAAATACATTGATTACACGCGGGCGCTCGATGCGACCCAGCTGTACCTCAATGAAATCGGCTTTTCCCCTCTGCTGACTCCCGAAGAAGAAGTCCATTTTGCGCGCTTGTCGCAAAAGGGTGATCCGGCTGGGCGCAAGCGCATGATTGAAAGCAACCTGCGCCTAGTGGTGAAAATCGCCCGACGCTACGTCAATCGTGGGCTGTCCTTGTTGGACCTGATCGAGGAGGGCAACCTGGGCTTGATCCGGGCGGTGGAGAAGTTCGATCCTGAGCGGGGCTTCCGCTTCTCGACCTATGCCACCTGGTGGATTCGCCAGACCATCGAACGGGCGATCATGAATCAGACCCGCACGATCCGGTTGCCGATCCATGTGGTCAAGGAACTCAACGTCTACCTCCGGGCGGCACGTGAGCTCACTCAAAAACTCGATCATGAACCCTCGCCCGAAGAAATCGCCAACCTGCTGGAAAAACCGGTAGGGGAGGTCAAGCGCATGCTGGGTCTTAACGAGCGTGTGTCTTCGGTCGACGTCTCGCTGGGTCCGGACTCGGATAAAACCCTGCTGGACACCCTGACGGATGATCGTCCTACGGATCCCTGCGAGCTGCTGCAGGACGATGATCTTTCCCAAAGCATTGACCAGTGGCTGTCGGAGCTCACGGACAAGCAGCGTGAGGTGGTGATTCGCCGCTTCGGCCTGCGTGGCCATGAGAGCAGCACGCTGGAGGACGTAGGCCTGGAGATTGGCCTGACCCGTGAGCGGGTGCGGCAGATCCAGGTGGAAGGGCTCAAGCGCTTGCGCGAGATCCTGGAGAAGAATGGCTTGTCGAGTGAGTCGTTGTTTCAATAACGACACCGCTTGAATGCTTGAATGCTTGAATGTGGGAGGGGGCTTGCCCCCGATAGTGGTCTGTCAGTCAATGGAAGTATCGACTGCTACGCCGCCATCGGGGTGTAGAACCGTAGACATCGTTTACATCTGAAACCGGGGACATCGTTTACACATTTGAGGCCTGGACGCGGGTCATACCTCGTCCAAGCCTCCCCAAGGGATAATCACACAGGTACAAATCCCAAGCTTCATCTTCAGCTTCTTTGAGCCCTATCCTTTCCCCGGACAGCGCCTCGCTGATAAATACCAACTTGCCGTTCCACTTGATCGATCCGTCCTGCCTGACGCTTCGAACTTTCATTTCTGCCGGATATTCCACATCGGGCAAGCATCCTGGATAAATTCGGGTGGACGGCACATACAAGTCTCCCGGACGTTTCATGCCGAGCGCTTCGTGAGGGCGTACGTAATTAAACTCATGCCTGAAATGCTCCAGCAAAAGCTGCTGCTCGACTAAGTTTTTCCCTAAGGGCAACTCAAGTTTCAAGCTACGGTGCATTCGTTCATGGCGACCATTCTGGGCGGGTCTTCCCGGCATGGTTCGCTCGGGATAAATACCCAGCCGAATCCACCAAACTGCCAGTGTGGATATTCTTGCCAGGCCAGGAGAGGCGAACGGTACCCCGTTGTCCGAACGGATAACTTCCGGCATGCCGTACTCCTGAAAAAGCCTCTCAAAGGCCTGTTTTACAGGCTGGGTCATGATCTTGGGATGGGCCCTGCACGCTAAAATCAGCCGCGACGCATGGTCTGTGACGGTCAAAGGGAAGCACATCTGAGCATTAAGCATCTTGAACTGCCCTTTGTAGTCAGCACACCACGTCTTGTTAGGTTCGTCGGCCTTTCGCATTTGTGCGTGGGAAATGCTGTGTCGGCGTTTGAAGCGCCGCTTTTTGACGAGCCCAAGTCGGTCAAGCCATTGACCGGCCGTACTTGGAGAGGGCCAGGTGACGGAGGGATCTTCCAGCCGTAATAGCTCGAGAAGCTTTTTCGGCCCCCATTTATCGTGAGCCTCCTTCATCGCGACTACACGGGCCAAAATCTCGTCGTCGGTTTTATTTGGGCTGTTGTGAGGTCGCCGGGACAGTTCGGATAAAGACCTCAAATCGCCGTCGTGCCGGGCAATCCACTTATCGACGGTAGGTCGGCTAACGTCAAAGCGGCGTGCCAACTGGCTTTTGGTGAAGTTGCCAGAAAGCCAATCAGCTACCAGCTTGATTCTTTGATTCATGGGGGACTCTTGGTTCCAGGGCATGATCAGTTACCTCCTGATCATGCGTATTAGCCTGTAAACCATGTCCCCGGTTAGAAATGTAAACGATGTCCCCGGTTTGTACCGGGGCAAGCCCCCTCCCAC